>JBGSID010000290.1:0-6268 GCA_041751895.1 Lysobacteraceae bacterium
CCTGAAGCCGGAAGCCGCCGCAGCGCTGGCCGATGCCCGCGACCGTTTCGCCAAGCTCGACACCTGGTCGGCCGAGAGCGTCAGCGCCGCCCTGCATGCCACCGCCGAGGCCTTGGGGCTCGGGATCGGCAAGGTGGCGCAGCCGATGCGGGTGGCAATCACCGGCACCCAGGTCAGCCCGGACATCTCGCACACGGTCTATCTGGCCGGGCAGGGTGAAGCGGTCAGGCGTATCGACGCCGCGCTGGCGAAGATTCCGGCCTGACGCCGCACGATCTCGGCATCAGATCTGAACGCTGCGGCTTGAGTCCCCGGCGTTCCGTCGCCATGATGGATCGATGTCTTCGCACACCTGCACCGACCCGCACCACCATGTTCACGACGCGCCGAGTTTCGTTGCGGCGGTCGAGCGTGCCTGCCGTGAGCGCGGACTGCGGCTGACGCCGATCCGCGCGAAAGTCCTCGGGCTGATCGCCCGGCAGGGCAAGCCGATCAAGGCTTACGATCTGCTGGAAGAACTGCGTGTCGACAATGCCCGCGCAGACAAGAGCCCGGAGGAAGAGAGCGCTGGTGCCGCCGCGCCACCCACGATCTATCGCGCGCTCGATTTCCTGCTCGCCAACGGGTTCATCCACAAGCTGGAATCGGTGAACGCTTTCATCGCCTGTCACCATCCCAGCACTGCCCAGCATTCGGTACCGTTCCTGATCTGCGACCGCTGCCACAGCGCAGTGGAACTTGAAGATATGGATGTTGTTGCCGCGCTCGACGAACGGGCGCGCGCCTTGGGCTTCATGCCGCAGGCGCAGACATTGGAAGTACACGGCATCTGCGCGCGCTGCGTTGCCGCAGGCTGATCGCTGGCTCCCATCGGCGCGCCTGAAGAAGGCTGCGCCACCGAAATGTCATCGATCGATGTACGTCACCGGCATGCATCGTCGAAAAGTTGCACCCGCCCCAGGCATCGTCCGGGAGAGAGTGGACGGCCTGAGGCGGATGCAGAGGCGGGGTGAAGATCGTCGGCGCGCCAGCGCCAACAATCCGTGCGACGAGACGATCAGAAGAAGAGGCGGACACCGAGACCAACGTTGCGACCGGGCAGCACCACGTTGTCTTTCAGGAACGAGGTATGGACGCGTGCGGTCTGGTCGGTCAGGTTGTTGCCGTCGACGAACAGCTCCCAACCGAGCCGATCGTTGTCCCAGTGGTAGGCGAAATGCGCGTCGACCAGCGTGTAGCCATCGGTCGGTGTTTCTCCGGTCGCGATGTCGTCCTGTTTCGCATAGCGCAGGGCTCCGACGGATGCACGCCAGGCGTTGCTGTTCCAGCGCAGATCGGCACCCACGCGCGAAGGCGCGATGCGCGGCAGGTTTCCGCCATTGTCGAGGGTCGCGCGCACGCCGTCGCCGAAAACACGCAGGTCGAGACGGCCGGCGTCGTTGTCGACGAGATGCGCGATGCCTTCCAACTCGAAGCCGCGGAACGTGGCGTCTGCCTGGCTCCACAGCCGGACCGGCAGCGGTTCTTCTGCGCCGTCGACGAAGTCGCCGCTGTCGACGAGATAGATGAAGCCGTTGAATCGGGTCTGGTAGACCGCGGCTTTGGCTTCGAAGCGCTCACCGTGGTAGTGAAGGCCGATTTCTGCCTGCGTGGCGCGTTCCTTGCGAAGATTCGGGTCGCCGATCTCGAACGAAAGCGTCGCGATATGCGGGCCGTTGGCAAACAGTTCTTCCTCGGCGGGCGCGCGTTCGGCGCGATCAAGGTTGACGCTCAGGCGCCAATCCTGATCGATGTTCCATAGCGCACCGGCGGAGAGACTGACTGGCGTGAACGAACGCTCCGAAAAGCCATCCGGATCGCTCTTGATCCGGTCAACGCGGGCGCCGAGATCAAGCTGGAACGCGTTCCATTTCTTCTGTTCGGTGACGAACAGGCCGCCAGCGCGCGTCTGTGTGCGTGGAACGAAGGCTTCTTCGCCGATCGCTTCGAATTCGCGGCTGTAGGCCTGCGCACCGAAGGCGCCGATCCAGCCGGCTAGAGGTGCATGGGTCAGTTCGAGGCGTCCTTCGGTGGCCGTATTCAGAAAGCGCGTGCCGACCGCGTCGCCTTCGAATTCGGTGTGTTCGTAGTTGGTGCGCGCCACGCTTGCGCGCAGTCCGCTGAAAATGCCGAAAGCCTGTTGGAGGCCGCCTTTCAGTTCGAATCGGTTCTGAAGCATGTCGAGAGAGACGCCTCTGTCCCCGGCCGATCTGTCGCCCGGTTCGCCGGGATTCCCGTAGTGGTCCTCGTAGCGTGCGGCGGAGAAACCAAGGAAGCCGGCATCGCCCACCAGCGAAGCGCCCAGCGCCCCGGTTTTGGTGTCGATGAAACTGTTGGTCTGCGTGCCCAGCGGTGTGTCGTAGTCCTTCTGATTGCGATAGACCGCGTCGGCATGCAGCACCAGACGGCCGTCCGCGCCCATCGCATCGGCCCGAGCCATGCCGGTGAAGCCGTCGTTGACGCTGTCGGCGCGCAGTTCAGCGCGGCCATTGATGGTGGTGTCGAGTGCGCGTTCGGCGATGCGGCCATCGACGATGTTCACGACACCGCCGATCGCACCGCTGCCGTACAGCAGTGTGGATGGGCCTTTGAGCACTTCGATCTGGTCAGCCAGGAACGGTTCGATCGTGACGTTGTGATCCTGGCTGACGGTCGAGACGTCCTGCGTCGCCAAACCGCCCGACAGCACGCCGACACGACCGCCATCCAGGCCTCGGATGATCGGGCGCCCGACGCCTGCACCAAAGTTGGAGCTCTGCACGCCCGGCAGTTTGCCCACGGTCTCGCCCAGCGTGGCGCTCTTGGCTTCGTCCAGCGCCTCCCCGGACAGCACTTCGATCGGCTGGCTGAGATCTTCGGCACTTTGGCGCAGCGGGCTTGCGGTGACGATGACGGTATCGAGCTCTTTGGCGTTGTCATGTCGCGGATCGTTTGCTGTCGAAGGCTCGGCCGCGTTTGCCAGCGAGGCGGCGATGCACAGGGCGAGAAACAGTGGAGTAGGGGGGTAGTAGCGGCATGACACGGGCATGGGGCGGTCACATGGGCGGGAAATGAGAGATGATGTTATAATGTTTCATTATTCAATTCACGCCTCCCAAAAGTCATGGCTCATTCTCCTGCCGCGTTATCCAAAGCTGACCATCTCGGGTTTACGGCGTCATTGCTCTGTGCCGTGCATTGCGCGTTGTTTCCCCTCGCACTGGCGTTGTTGCCGTCACTGGGGTTGCAGTCCGTCGGCTGGATCGATCTGGATCAGGCCTTCGTGGTGTTTGCGACGGTGCTGGGCGCGACCACACTGACGCTGGGCTGGCGCCGGCATCGGGCGTTTCGCGCCTGGGCGCTGCTGCTGCCAGGACTACTGCTGGTCTGGCTGGCTTCATTTACCGGGCTGCACCAACACACTCTCGGCCATGCGCTTGTGATGACGATGGGTGGCGCTCTACTGGCAGCCAGTCACTGGCTCAACCTGCGGCTCACCCATGCGGCGACACTGAATGGTGTGTCGAGGACGTAATCGAGCGCCTCGGCAGACTGAATGCTCTGTGCGAAAGACCAGGCAACCTGCGCAAAGTAGATGCAACCAACCCCAGATATTGTTACGTTATAACTTCATTGAATGCGGCGGCTGCCGGGAGCGTCATGAAGAAGTTGTTATCGGGTCTGGGCGTGCTCGCTGCGTTGTCGGGTCCAGCGGCATTGGCGGCTGAGCCACTCTCGGGCAAAACGCAGATGGAAATGCTCGAACAGAAGATCCAGGCATTGCAGTCCAGTGTCGATGCGCTGCGAAAACAGGCAGACGAAGCCACCGCAGCAGCAGAAGCGGCCCAGGCGGAGCTGCGTGCGCTCAAGGCCCATGATGTTCAGGTTGCGGCCGGTCCCGTCGCGAGCGACATCGATGCTCTGGCCGCTCCCGAGGATCTTTCCGCCCCCGAAGACACCGGCACGGGTAGCCTCGCTGCCGCGCCCGAAGCCGCCGGTGGCGCAAGCGCCAACGGCAATGCGTTCAATCCGGCGATCAGCCTGATCCTCAACGGCAGCTATTCGCATCATTCATTGAATGCCGACAATTATTTCCGCGCCGGTTTTCCGATCGTGGGCGAGGGCGGCCCCAGCGCGAATGGTTTCTCGCTGGGCGAAAGCGAGCTGTCGATGTCGGCGAACATCGATGACAAACTCTACGGGCAGTTGACGCTCGCGGTCGGCAGCGACGACGGCCAAGACAGTGTCGGCATCGAAGAAGCCTTCATCGACACCACGTCGCTGCCGAACGGTTTCAGCCTGCGCGCGGGCCGGTTCTATTCGAATATCGGCTATCTCAACAGTCATCACACGCACACCGACAATTTCTTCGACCGCCCGTTGGCCTATCAGGCATTTCTCGGCAATCAATACGGCGACGACGGCGTGCAGCTGCGCTGGCTGGCGCCGACCGCGCTGTTTTTCGAAGCGGGCGCTGAAGTCTTCCGTGGCGATCGCTACCCCAGCGGCGGCGCGCAGAACGGTGGTCTCGGCACACGCACGTTCTTCGCGCACCTCGGCGGCGACGTTGGCAGCAACAATGCATGGCTGGCCGGCGTATCGATGCTCAAGGCCCGCGCGGAAGGCGCCGAAGACGGGTTCAGCGGCGACAGCACGCTTTATGTCGCCGACGGCACCTGGAAATGGGCGCCGCAGGGCAATTTCAAGGATGGCGGCGTGACCGTGCGCGGCGAGTATTTCCTCGACGACCGCGACGGCACGTATGTCGATCCGGAAGATCCGATGATCACCTCGATCTGGAACGGACAACGTCGTGGCGCGTATCTCGAAGGCATTTACCGACTGAGCCGCACCTGGGATATCGGCTACCGCTACGACCGGCTCTGGGCCGACAGCAATGGCCCGTTCGCCAGCGACTTCGATCCATACCGCCACAGCGCCGAATTGACCTGGCGCAACAGCGAATTCAGCCTGGTGCGGCTGCAGTTGAGCCATGAAAAGCCCAACGCCGACGACACCGATACCGCTATCACCCTGCAGTACCAGACCAGCCTTGGCGCCCACGGCGCCCACAAATTCTGAGAAGTCCGCCCATCATGAAACTGATCGCGATTCCCGTATTGCTGGTCGCCGCGCTGCTGGCTGTACCGGCGCAAGCCAAACTGAAAGTCTTCGCCTGCGAACCGGAATGGGGTTCGCTGGTGCATGAACTCGCCGGCGACAAGGTCGATGTCGATGTCGCGACCTCGGCCTTGCAGGACGTGCACGTCATCGAGGCCAAGCCGAGCCTGATCGCGAAGGTGCGCGCCGCCGATCTGGTGGTCTGCACCGGCGCCGAGTTGGAAGTGGGTTGGCTGCCGCAGTTGCTGCGGCAGTCGGGCAATACCAAGGTCGCGTCCGGTGCCGGTTCGTTCATGGCCGCGATGCAGGTGAAAACCCTGGAAAAACCGACCGCGCTGGATCGCGCCAACGGCGACGTGCATCCCGACGGCAACCCGCATGTGCAGCTTGATCCACGCCGCGTGTTGATCATCGCGCAGCGGCTCGATGCACGGCTCGTGCAGCTCGATCCGGCCAACGCCGCCGTGTATCAGCAGCGGCTCGCCGATTTCAGCACGCGCTGGACTGCTGCGATGAAGCGCTGGCAGGCCAAGGCCGCGCCGCTGCGCGGGCGCAAGGTCGTTGTCCATCACATCAGCTGGGTCTACCTCTGGGATTGGTTGGGCATCCAGCAGATCGGTGCGCTCGAACCCAAGCCGGGCGTGCCGCCGACCAGTGGCCACCTTTCCAGCCTGATCGCGACCACCAAGGCCGCGAACACGCTCGCGATCGTCGATGCGGCGTATCAGGATTCGAAGCCGTCCGAATGGCTGTCGCAGCGCGCCGGCGTGCCTGCAGTGACGCTGCCGTACACCGTCGGTGGCGATGCGCAGGCCAAGGATCTGTTCGGGCTGTTCGATTCGACCATCGACAAACTGCTCGGAGCCGCGAAGTGACCCTGAACTGGGACGGTTTGGACCCCAGTATCCTCGGCCCGGCCTGCGTCGCCGGGCTGATCGTGTTGTCGACGCACGTGCCGCTGGGCCGGCAGGTGCTGTCGCGCGGCATCATCTTCATTGACCTTGCGATCGCGCAGATCGCGGGTCTCGGCGTGATCCTCGCCCAGTTCATGGGCATCGACGAACACGGCTTCGGCGTGCAGCTGGCCGCCGCCGTCGCTGCGCTGCTGGGCTCCGGGCTGCTGGCCTGG
>JBGSID010000291.1:0-15553 GCA_041751895.1 Lysobacteraceae bacterium
GGTGCAGCCGGCCGGCGCGACGCATGGTGCGCAGATCGGCGGGAGTGGCGTGGTGCAGACCATCGCTGCGGCCGCCGACGTGCCGGGAACCGATGTCGGCCGCACCTGCAAGTCCGATTTGCGCATCACCAAGACCAATACACCCGGTGTGAACGGTGAGGTCGACCAGGCGGCGGATACGCTGGATTCCGGCGCGGCAACGCTCTACCGCGTGACCGTGACCAACGACGGCCCCAAACCTGCGAACAACAGCATGGTGACCGATCCTTTGCCGGTCGGTTTGAGCTGTGCCACTGCGACGTGCAGTGCCAGCGGCGGCGCCGTGTGTCCCGCACAGACGGGCGCGGCACTGGTGGTTGCCTTGCAGGGTGCCGGTGTGGTCGTGCCGACGCTGCCGGTGAATGGCAGTGTTTCGTTTGCATTGAACTGCATGGTTCAATAGGCGTTGTCGATGGCTTCTGACGTCACGCTCGCTTCTGAGACGTGCAGCAAGTCGTGCTGCGCAAAAAGGCGTTGTTCCACATAAAAAACCACCCTGCCTTTTGTTACAGTGCGTGTGGGGTAAGTGCAGCGTTTAAGTTTGTAAGTGGCTTGCTTGTTACCGACTTTTTTCTCGTCTACACATAAACAGTGATGTGGTGCCGTCATCTTGGGGTGGCGGGGGCGAACCGCACGAAGCGCGTATCGTTCGAAAGCGGCAATCGAGAAGCGAAAACGCCAGGCAGGGATCGGAACATGCAGAAGAGTCGTTGGGATCTCACGCGGTTGTCGCGTCCTTTGATGATGCGGAAGAAGCACGCCTTGACTGAGACTCGGACAACGACGCACGCAGCGGCGATCCGTCACGGTCTCGCTACGCTCATGGCGTTGGTGTGCATCGCAGCCGCACCGCTGTCGGCCCATGCGGCAACGGTCAATCATCTCTCGACGCAAACCACGACGGCCACCGGTGCAGGCGCCACCGGCAAACCGACCCTTGTCAACTTCAATATCCCCAGCGGCAAGAATCGGGCGCTGTTCATCTGGTCGACCTTCGAGCGCGACCATTGCTCGCCAGCAGATGGAACAGGCGGCTTGTGCGCCACCGGAAATACAGCTGGTACAGGCCTCGGCGACAACTGGCCGGAGCCCCGCATCGGCACGCCGCCGGCCACCACCAGCAACAATCAGATCACCGCCCAGATCACCGGCCCCGGCGGCACCATCACCAAGCAGAATGCGCTGGTGATCGGTGGTACTCCCAGCGGCGATCTGAGATTCCTCACCATCAGTACATCGCCCACCGGCTCACCCACCGGTACCGCGTTCTTCAGCCTGAGCAGCTTTCACATCGTCCTGTTCGAAACCGAGATCGACACATTGCTTGGCGGCGCCGCTTCGGGCACGGTCAGCATCACGCTGCCTGATGTAACCTTGCCGTCCAATGCTGGCGATGACGCGTTACTGGTGGCATCGGTCTTCCAGAATGTCGAGCAGACCGTCACCGGTTTCGTACGCAATGCGACCGGTGTCGCGCAACAGGTCGCGGGTGTGCAGCCGCTTGGCAATTACACGATCACGCCATCGGCCTACGATGCCGGCCAAGTGCCCGACGAAGCGGCTGACGGCAAACTGGTCATGGGAGCGAGCGCCGATACACAGCGATTCACCCAGCCCACCGGATATGGCACCTTGGCCAGTATTGCGTTGGTGACCAGTAATTCCGGTGGCACCTACGACACGCCTGCAGGAGACACGACCAATGAGCCGAACGGCATGTCGGGCGGAGCGTTTTTCACCAATGGAGGAGCCACGCCGGCCACGTCCTACACGTTGACGGCATCCGGGTCTGCTGTGACGTCCGTATACGGCGGTACCAGCGCATCATTCCTGTTGGAGTCGGACAATGCAGATGTCGGCGATGCACCGGTCAGCTACGGCAATCCCTCGCACACGCTGTCCGGCATCCGTCTTGGCGCAGCCGTCGATGCCGACAGTGGCCTGCTGAACAACGCCATCGCCAATGGCGACGACACCAACGGTACGGACGACGAAGATGGCGTGACGCTCACGCCACTGCTGCCGGTGGGAGAAATCACCAGCGTGCCGGTGAGCATCCAGAACGCTTCGGGTTTTCTCAATGTCTGGTTCGACTGGAACGCAGACGGTGACTTCGCCGATGCCGGCGAGCAGATGGTCACCAATCAGGCGGTTGCACCCGGCACCGTCACCTTGTCGATCCCGGTACCGGCGATCGCGGTGATCGGCCCGACGTTCGCCCGTTTCCGCGTCTGCACCAACAATACGGCGCTCGACAATTGCGCCACGCCGCGCGGCACGGTGCAGAGCGGCGAAGTCGAGGACTATCAGTTCACGGTGTCGCGCAAACTCACACTGCGCAAAGTGACGCTCGGCGGTGTCGGTGGCGCCTTCGGTTTCGTGCTGAGCAATACCTCGCAGACCACGGGCAGTGTGACCACGACGGTGGTCAATACGCCGACCGACGTCGATGGACAGACCGGTATCGCCGGGGTACAGCCCTACACCATCTCCCTGCCGACGACCGATGTCACCATCAACGAAAACGCCCTGCCTGCAGGGTGGTCGTTGTCCGGTGCGACCTGTGTCAATCAGTCGAATGCCACTGTCGGCAGCCTCGCCGGCAGCACCTACACCATCCCCGGTGCGGACATCGGTGCCAGCAGCGAATTCACCTGCACATTCACCAATAGCCGGTTGCCGGTCCTGCGCCTGCAGAAAACCTTGCCCAGCGGTCGGTTCAATAATCCGACCGACCAGTTCACGCTGACGATCACCGGTTCCGGTGGCCCCGCAACGGTGACGACAACCGGGAGCGGCACGACTGCCACCGGTATTGCGACGCTCGATCCGGGTGCGATCGGCACGGTGTACACCTTCGGCGAAACACCTGCAGGGACCACCGTGTTTGCGACGTATCAGACCACTTATGCCTGCACGAACGCGCTCGTCGGTGGACAGACGCCCAGCGGAAGCGGCACGTCCTTCAGTCTCACGGCAGTGACTGGCGACAATCTCACCTGCACATTCACGAACGTCCGCAACAACCAGGCCGACCTGCGTCTGACGAAGACCAATACGCCCGGTTTGAACGGCGAAGTCGACCAGGTGGGCGATACCGTGGTCTCCGGCACAGCCACCAGTTATGCCATCACGGTGAGCAATCTCGGCCCGGATTCCGCCAATGGCGCGGTGGTCACCGACCCTGTGCCGACGGGCATCACCTGCGGCACGGCGTCGTGTACGGCGACAGGCGGCGCTGCCTGCCCCGTGCAGACGGGTGCAGCGCTTGTCACCGCGTTGCAGGGAGCTGGTGCTGTCATTCCCACGCTGCCTGCGAGCGGTTCGGTCACCATCACGCTGTCCTGCTCCGTCAACTGAGGCTTGGCAAGGCTTCGCAGCCACGTCTGGAACGGGATGCGCAGGTAGCGGACACGTGACTGGGATGCAGGTGTCCGTTCTCCGTTCTTTTTTTCGTCTTTTGTGTTCAAAACTCCAAGCGGTCGAGTTAACCAGTACCGCTTGACCAGTACTGGTTCACCAGTGAGGCCGCACCTTTTCGCGATGAACGGAGGGGGCAATGACGGCGATTGCAGGAAGCCCGAAGCATCAGGAGCGCAGTGTGCGTGCCCGCAGGCACAATCATGCGCTGGTCGCGTTGGGTCGCCGCGTCTGGCACGAAGACTGCACGTTCGAGACCGCCATCGCCGAGATCTGCGAAGTGGCCGCCAACACGCTTGAAGTCGAGCGTGTGAATGTCTGGCGGGTGGATGCTACGCACCAGCAGCTTCGATGCGTCCATGCCTATACCCGCAGCAGCGATGCACACAATCCGCACGGGTTTGACCAAAGCCTGTTGCTGGATTCCGAATACGGCCATCAGCTTGCCGATGTCCGTGTCATCGACATCGTAGATGTCAACACCGATGTCACTGCTTCCGCTTCCGAGGAGGCGCTCGGTGCCTACCTCCGGCGCCACGACATCCATTCTCTGCTCGATGCGCCAATTCGCACCGAAGGCGATCTGCTCGGCGTGGTCTGTCACGAACATGTCGGCAGCGCACGGGTGTGGACGCCCGAGGATCATGCGTTCGCGGCGAGCATCGGCGACTATGTCGCCGTTGCCTATGAAATCGCCCGGCGGCGTGAGGTCGAAACCCGGTTACGGTTTCTCGAACGCCACGACGCGCACACCAACCTGCCGAACCGCGATCATCTGCTGGAAGTCGCGCACACCGCATTGCGACCCTTGCACGATGGCGATGCCGGTCTTGTGGTCATTCATCTGCAGATCGCTCCATCTGCGGGCCATGAAGCGATCGCCATCGAGCGCTTCCATCGCTTTCTGGTCGACTGCGCCGATCACTTGCGCGAGATGACCGCCGACAATGCCGCTCTGGCGCGCGTGCGCGAGGATGCGTTCGCGATCATTCCGCATCGTTATCTGCGCGAAGTCGAAGCGTTGGAATTGGCCGAACGCTGCATCGATCTGGTCCAGACCGACGCTGCCGCGCCCACTGGTTATCCCGCGAGCGTGAATGCAGGCATCGCATTCTCACGCGATCTTGCTGCGCCTTCCGCCGATGCCCTGCTGCGCAACGCCGAGAACGCCAGCTTGCGAGCCGGTTCCAACGGCATCGGGCGCTGCAAGATCTTCAATGCCGACCGGCATCGCAGCCTGCTCAAACGCATGCGCACGGAACAGGCCTTGCGTGACGCCTTCGCCGATGGCCGGTTGATGCTCTACTACATGCCCGAGATTGATCTGCGCGACGGTCACTGGCGTTCCGCCGAAGCGCTGTTGCGTTGGCGCGGCGACGATGAACGGATCATTCCGGCAGGGGATTTCATCGACGCTGCGGAAAGCTCCGGTCTGATCGTGCGTCTCGGCCGTTGGGTCCTTTTGGAAGCCTGCAGCGCGGCAATGCGGTGGCCCGCACGCGATGGCGTCACACCGCTGTTGCGGGTGAACGTGTCGGCACGGCAGTTCGAGGAATCGAGCCTGGCGGCGGATGTCGATGCCGCATTGGCCGAATCCGGGCTTCCGCCCGAGCGGCTTTGTCTGGAACTCACCGAAACCATGCTGCTGCGCGACGCCGATGCCGCCGCCAAGACGCTCGCACGGCTACGTGCACTGGGCGTGCGCGTCGCGCTGGACGATTTCGGTACGGGGTATTGTTCGCTCGGCTATCTCAAACGCCTGCCGATCGACACCATCAAGATCGATCGCAGCTTCACCGCCGGGTTGCCGAAGGATCGCGCCGATCTTGCGATCGTGAAGGCGCTGGTCGGGCTGGCGGGCGATCTCGGCATCGATGTCGTCGGCGAAGGCGTCGAGACCGAAGCGCAGGCGCAATGCCTGCGGGAATGCGGCGTGATCGCGGTGCAGGGCTATCTGTATTCACCGGCGATCGACAACGAGGCGCTGATTGCGGGGTTCGGCGGAGAAGATTGATCGCGGCGATGTTTTGGACTGTGTTTGATCTGGGAGCGCCCCTCATCCGGCCTTCGGCCACCTTCTCCCCGCGAGCGGGGAGAAGGACGACGAGTAGAGTCAAACGGGGGAGAAGGTCGAGAAGCAGGTCGAGAAGCAGGTCGAATGGCGAGAAGGCTGACGAGTAGGGTCGGGTGCGGATAAGCTCAGTGAGCGAGGTCGTGTAGGTTGAGCGAACGTGGTGCCTGCGTTGGAGCCACTCTTTCCTTGCTCTGTCTGGCATCGCGTCGCCGAGCTTTCATATCCAGTGTCCTTCTGAACACGTTCTCATCCTGAAGCAGGCGCCTTCTGTTTTCCTTCTCCCCGCGAGCGGGAGAAGACTGCGGGCAGATCGAATGGGCTGAGTGAACGACGTGCATGAGGAGAACCTGTCGTCCTTCTCCCCGCGAGCGGGGAGAAGGTGGCCGAAGGCCGGATGAGGGGCGGCTTCGGCCTGTATCCCCAGCACGCGGTACCCTGTTGTTTTCCGATTCCCGGAGCATTGCGATGCCGGTATCCCTGAGCACTCTCCCGTTGGTGATCCGTGTAGTGGCTGGACGCAGGCGCCATGCGTTGTCCGCTGCATTATTGACGACGGCAATGACCGTGACCGTCGGTGCGCTGGTGTTGCCCGCATCTGCCGCAGACCGTGTCACCGGCAAATCCTTCGCCACCCGTAGTGAGGTCTATGCGCCGCATGCAATGGCGGCGACCTCGCATCCGCTCGTCACGCAGATCGCGCTGCAGACCATGCGCGACGGCGGCAGCGCGGTCGACGCGGCGATCGCTGCCGATGCTGCGCTCGGTTTGATGGAGCCGACCGGTAGCGGTATCGGTGGCGATCTGTTCGCGATCGTCTGGGATCCGAAGACGAAAAAACTCTATGGTTACAACGGCTCCGGGCGTTCGCCGAAAGCGCTGACGTTGGCAGAATTCCAGCGGCGTGGGCTCTCCGATATTCCGTCGCATGGCCCGTTGCCGGTCAGCGTGCCGGGTGCGGTCGACGCGTGGTTCGCGCTGCACGGCAAGTTCGGCCGGCGGACGATGACGCAGGATCTCGCGCCAACCATCCGCTACGCGCGGGAAGGCCATCCGGTGCATGAAGTCGTCGCTTATTACTGGGGCCGCAGCGTGCCGGTGCTGTCGAAGTGGCCGGGCTTCGCCGAACAGTTCACGGTCGATGGCAAGCGCGGCCCGCGTACCGGCGAGATGTGGCGCAACCCGAATCTCGCCAATACGCTGGAGAAGATCGGCAAAGGCGGCCGCGATGCGTTCTACAAGGGCGAGATCGCCCACACCATCGACGCCTACTTCAAGGCCAACGACGGTTTCCTGCGTTACGAAGACCTGGCGGCGCACACCGGTGAATGGGTGGAGCCGGTCAGCACCAACTATCGCGGCTACGACGTGTGGGAACTGCCGCCGAGCGGGCAGGGCATCGCCGCACTGCAGATCCTCAATCTGCTTGAACCCTACGATCTGAAATCCTATGGTTTCGGCAGCCCCGAGCACGTGCACCTGTTCGTCGAAGCGAAGAAACTCGCGTTCGCCGATCGTGCCGCGTCGTACGCGGATCCCGACTTCTACCGGACGCCGGTCGAACGCCTGGTTTCGAAGGACTACGCCAAGGAACGCGGCAGGCTGATCTCGATGGACAAGGCCGCGCGCAGCGTCGAGCCGGGCATCATTCCCGAATTGAACGAAGGCGACACCATCTACCTGACCGTGGCCGATGCCGACGGCATGATGGTCTCGCTGATCCAGTCGAACTATCGTGGGATGGGCAGCGGTATGGCGCCGCCGGGATTGGGTTTCATCTTCCAGGACCGTGGCGAGATGTTCGTGCTCAAGAAAGGGCATCCCAACACGTATGCGCCGGGCAAGCGGCCCTTCCACACCATCATTCCCGCGTTCGTGACCAAAGACGGCAAACCGTGGCTGAGTTTCGGCGTGATGGGCGGCGGCATGCAGCCGCAGGGTCACGCGCAGATCATGATGAATCTGATCGATTTCGGGATGAACCTGCAGGAAGCCGGCGACGCGCCGCGCATCCAGCACGACGGCAGCACCGATCCAACCGGGCAGGCGACCACGATGACCGATGGCGGTGAGGTCGATCTCGAAACCGGCTACTCGATCGAGACGATCCGCGCCCTGATGCGGAAAGGCCACTCCGTACGTTTTGCCGACGGCCCATACGGGGGCTATCAGGCGATCATGGTGAATCCCGAGCGCGGCTACATCGGCGCCAGCGAATCGCGCAAGGACGGGCAGGCGGCGGGGTATTGAGTGAAGAGCGCCCCTCACCCGCCCTTCGGGCACCCTCTCCCGGCAAGCGGGGAGAGGGAACGACAAGAGAAAGGTGACAGCCCGTGTGCAGGATGGGTCGCATGCGAGACGGGATGGTGCGCTGGACGGGCATCGCTCGCTGCGTTTGCACTTCCCTCTCCCCGCTTGCGGGGAGAGGGTGCCCGAAGGGCGGGTGAGGGGCGCCCTTGCCAGAAACTCCCTTGCCAGAGGCACTGATGGCGTTCGACGCCTTCGCCCTGATTCTCGCGATGCTCGCGCTGGGCTACGGTTTCCAGCGTCTGCGCGTGTTGCCGGACAACGCCGCGCAGACGTTGAATCTGATCGTGCTCTACGTCTGCTTGCCGGCGGCGGTGCTGCGTTACGCACCGAGGTTGCACCTTGAGCCGGCGTTGATCGGCGTCGCTGCGTTGCCTTGGTTGTTGCTGGTCGCAACCCTGCTGCTGGTGACGTTGCTGTCCCGCTGGTTGGAATTTCGTGACGAGGAGCGTGCGGTTCTGCTGCTGACGGTGGCACTCGGCAACACCAGCTTTCTCGGTTATCCGCTGACACGCGCCCTGATCGGTGAGCATGCCTTGCCGTATGCGGTGATCTACGATCAGTTCGGTGCGTTTCTGATGCTGTCCACGTTCGGTCTATGGGTATTGGCGCGCTACGGCGGCGATGCGCGTCCGGGCGCACGCGACATGCTGTTGCGTGTGCTGAAGTTCCCGCCGATCTGTGCGCTTACGATCGGCTTCACCGTGATGCCGTCCGAGCCGCCGCACTGGGTGGCGGGGGCATTGCAGCGCTTGTCCGACGCCCTGTTGCCGCTGGCGATGCTGACGATTGGTCTGTCGGTGAAACTTGCTTTGCCCCGCAACGAACTCAAGCCGCTCGCGGCCGGTCTTGTCTTGAAGCTTGCGGTGATGCCCGCCCTCGCGCTGCTGCTGGTGCCGCTGCTGGGCCTGCATGGCGAGATGGCCCGTACGACGGTATTCGAATCGGCGATGCCGTCGATGGTCACTGCCGGCGCGCTGGCGATTTCGCACAACCTCGCGCCGCGTCTGGCTGCAGCCATGGTCGGATACGGCCTGCTGTTGTCGCTGCTGACCCTGCCGCTGTGGGCGCAATTGCCGATCGGCTAGGATTCCATATTCCCGTTTTCCATTGACACCCCACATGATCAGCAACGACCTCGATATCGAAGACTGGTGCCGCGTACTTGCGGAGCGTTCGCGGGTGCAGATTCCGGATTTCCTGCAGCCAGCCGCTGCCGAAATGTTGGCGCGCGAACTGGCCGAGCAGGTGCCATGGCAGTTGGCGGAACGCAGCGACGGCGAATCGCATACCACGCCGCGTGGCGCGTATCCCGACGATGCCGAGTACGCACGCCTGCTGCAACGCGGCTACGCGCGCGCTGCCGACAGTTATCAGTTCGCATACGACAGCTACATGCTGGTCAGGGCGGCCAAGGAAGGCTGGGATCCCGGCTTGCTCGTCCACGGCGTGCTGAACTTCCTCAACACGCCGCAGTTCATCGAATTCGCGCGCGTACTCGGCAGTGATCCCACCATCACGCACGCCGCCGCGCAATGCACCCGGTATCGTCCCGGCCAGTATCTGATGCCGCACGAAGACCTCGAAGTGAATGAAGGTCGTCGTTACGCCTTCGTCATCAATCTCAGTCGTGATTGGCGGCCCGATTGGGGGGGGCAACTGCAGTTTCTGGCAGCCGACAATGGCGTGACCGAAACATTCCTGCCGCGCTGGAATTCGCTCAGCCTGTTCCGCGTACCGCAGCGACATCAGGTCACACTCGTGTCGCCGTGGGCGGCACAGCCACGCCATGCCATCACCGGCTGGTGGTTGGCGCGATAGGGCCGGTTATTGCTTCCGTTCGCTGTCGAACACCACGTCGATCAACGGCGATTTCGTCCTGACCTTGAACCAGTCGATGGTTCTTTCCCGGTCACGTTCAGGGATTGCGCTAGCGGATTGCACGATCAGCTGCACCACTGGTGTTTTTTCCGCGCCGTCGGTCATGCGATACCCTTGGCTGATCGTCACTGAAGCCACGTCCGGAAGTTGTGCGCGCAGCTCGGCAGCGATGTCTTCGGCTTGGCTCATCAGCGCGTCACGCGCCACCATCTTCGCCTTGAGATCGGCCAGTTCGGTATCTTTCCTCTGCAGTGTTTCCTGACTGTCCTTGTAGAGATCACTGAGCAGGGTCGATTTGAGTGCGGTCACGTCGATCTTGTCGTTCTCGCCGGCCTGATGCACCAGTATTTTTGAATTTTCCAGCCCGGCAACTGCGAGCCGGCCCTGGATCTGCTGCAGTGTCGCCTGACTGAGCGGGATGCCGATCAGCGACACCTCGATCACACGCGTCGTCGGGTCCACGCGTGTGTCCGCGACATATGCATTGTTGAACGCGAATTCCTGGCGCACGAACGCCACCGCTCTCGACTTGAACAGTTCCTGCTTGACCAGTTTCGATGCCAGATAGGCACTGGGCAGTGATGTCGCCAGTGCGACGACGAGCAACCAGGTGCGCAGCCTGCGTTCGACCTTTGCGTCGACGAACGTATGCACCGGAACCCGTACCAGCCGAATGCCGATGACGGTGGCGATCGCAATGAAGACGCAGTTGATCGAAAACAGATAGAAGGCGCCACCGAAATAGGTCCACTGCGCACTTGCCAGACCGTAGCCCGCCGTGCACAACGGTGGCATGAGGGCCGTGGCGATGGCCACACCGGGAATCACATTCGACTTTTCCTCCCGGGTGACACCGACGATCCCGGCGAGACCGCCGAACAGCGCGATGAGCACATCCCACAGCGTCGGCGACGTGCGCGCCAGCAATTCGGACTGCGCCTGGGACAGCGGTGTGATCGCGAAGTACAGCGCGGAGACACCCAGGCTCAAACCCGATGCGATCGCGAGGTTCGCGAAAGACTTCCTGATCAAGCCGAAGTCATAAACGGCAACCCCCAGGCCGATCCCCATGATCGGCCCCATCAGCGGCGAGATCAGCATCGCGCCGATGATCACGGCGGTGGAATTGACGTTGAGTCCGATCGATGCCACGAGAATCGCGAACATCAGGATCCATGGCGTCGCACCCTTCAATTCGACGCCCTCGCGAATGCGGCGTTCGATGATTTCGTTGCTCGCCTTGTCTTCGAGCAGGCTGAAGCGCAGGGCGATCTTGCGCCGGATGCTGCGCAGGTCCTGGCTGATGGTGTGCGTGGACGGCGGATTCGGTGTGTCGTTCATGGCGGGGCTCGTGAAGATCGGGTCGACCGTCGTGTTGGAGGAGTACGACACTGGGGTTTACCGGGGAGGATACGATGCCAGCCTCGCTGCCGCACCGGACGACGAGTGTCACTGCGGTGTCATCCGTGCCCGTAGCGATGCCGATAGCGGCGAGCTGGCCCCGCAGGATTGCTGTGCCATTGATGGAACGCTTCAAGGTCGAGTACGCCGACCCGCTGTTCCGGTTGCCGATGACCTTCACCGAAATCTTCCCCGTCGGCGTGCTGGTCTCACTGGTCACCGCCGCCCTGCTGCGCAAGTCCACCCTCCTCCCCGCAAGACGCTGACGCCCCTGTAGGAGCG
This sequence comes from Lysobacteraceae bacterium, assembly GCA_041751895.1. Classification (GTDB taxonomy): domain Bacteria; phylum Pseudomonadota; class Gammaproteobacteria; order Xanthomonadales; family Xanthomonadaceae; genus Lysobacter_I. Next base: position 11,402 of record JBGSID010000291.1, read on the forward strand.
GCGCAAGCCGCGATGCTTTTCACCCTGTCTTCTGTGCTGCGTTGGTCAGGGCGTAGCGCGAGCTGCCTGTGGGAAATGCTGCATGCATTTCATGCTTGGCATCCGCATGTCCGGATTATTGCTTGGTTGATGGCGGGTCAAGGCCCGCCCAACGCTGCTTGATCCTCGCGTATTGCATTGCATTGCTTTGCTTTGCTTTGCTTTGCAACTCAATCCGCCGGCACAGTCCTCGCCGATGCCCACTCCCGCAACGCCTCCACCTGCTCCGCCATCAACACCGAAAGCGGCCGCGTGTTCTTCAGCTCCGAGCGCAATTGGAAGTCGCTGAGTGGGAGATTTGCGGCATACGCGGAATACAGCGCGGCGACGATCGCCTGTTCAATCTCGGCGCCCGAAAATCCGTCGGACGCATGCGCGAGCGCCGGGAAGTCGAAGCCTTCCGCACCCACGTTGCGCCGGTTCAAGTGCAGTGCGAACAGATCTGCACGCGATTCCGCGCTGGGTAGATCGACGAAGAAGATTTCGTCGAAGCGGCCTTTGCGCAGCAGTTCGGCGGGCAGGTCATGGACCTGGTTGGCGGTGGCGACGAGAAAGACCGGTGAGGTGCGTTCGGCCAGCCAGGTGAGGAAGCTGCCGAGGACACGACGGGACACGCCGCCGTCTTCGCCGCCGGAGCTGGCGAGGCCTTTCTCGATCTCGTCGATCCACAAGACGCACGGCGAAAGCTGTTCGGCAGACGTCAGCGCATCGCGCAGATTCTTCTCGGTTTCACCGTGATATTTGTTGTAGAGCGCGCCGAAGTCCAGGCGCAGCAGCGGTACGCCGAAGCCGGCGGCGATGGCCTTGGCCAGCATCGATTTGCCGCAGCCCTGTACGCCGAGCAGCAGCACGCCTTTCGGTGGATCGAGGCCCGGTGGCGTGTTGCCGTCGACGAACGCGCTGCGGCGCAGTTCGATCCAGCGCTTCACGCGTCTTGCGCCGATGACGTGATCAAGCTTGATCGGGTCGAAGGCGTAATGCAGATGGCCGCTGCGATTGATCAGTTCGAACTTGAGTTTCGCGAGTTCCGGCAGATCGTCGGCATTCAGTACGCCGTCGCGGAAGATCAGATGTCGCGCGATCCGGCGGGCGTCGGTTTCGGACAGCCCGCGCAGATTGCGCACGATCTGCTTCACGGCATCGGCATCCACTTCCACGCGCTTGCCGCCGTGTTCGCGGGTGTAGGCGGCGGCCTCGTCTTTCACGAGTTTGAGGAGCGCATCGCTGCCCGGCAGTTTCGGCCGGTAGCGCACGGCGTGCGCTTCGAGCTCTTCGGGCAGTTCGACCTTGTTGCCGACCAGTACCAGCACGTGCGGCAGGCAGTTGCGGCGCTGCAGGATGTCGCGGACCTGACGCAGGGTGCCGGCGTATTTCAGATAGGGTGCGAAATCGAGCAGCAGGAACACGCCGCGCTGGTCGGATGCGTAGATCGCCTGCAGGGTGGCGCCGGCGTCGGGCGCGACATTGGCTTCGTCCTCGCGGTCCATGTCGATGCGGCGCATGCCCTCGGTGATCGACCAGCGGAACAACGCGCGCCAGACATGCATCAGCGATTGCCGGAACAGCTCGACCACCCGCGGTTCGTCCGGGGTCTCGATCACGATCAAGGGCGTGTCGGCGCGAATCAGCGCCACGAGGTCCTGCAAGCCGCTCATGCTGTTTTTGGTCGCCCGGAAAAGCTGGAAAAAGGGTGGAGACGATAACAAAGCGGGGTGGAGGCGTCGCCCATGGACTCCGCGTGGCCGGCAAGTAGTTGATTCGCATGCCAGACCTGTTGCTCGGGACGGTTGCCGGGGCCGTCCCGGGTGGTAAGCTGCGGCCTCTTCACTGCGGAGGTGCCGATGAAAACGGTTCTGGTCGCGAGTTCGAAGGGCGGGGTGGGCAAGACCACCATCGCCACCCACTTGGCCGCCCAGTCGGCACTGGAAGGGCACCGGACGGTGCTGATCGACGCCGATCCGCAGGGGTCGTCGACCCGCTGGGCTGAGCGTCGATCCGATCTGGAAAGCGCGGTGCTGCCGCTCGACGGCACCCGCAGGACCTGGCAGAAACACATGCCCGGGGATGTCCAGCGCACGATCATCGATGCCCCGGCAGGCGCCACCGCCGACAGTCTTGCGATGTTCCTCGAAGAGGCCGATGCGCTGGTGGTGCCGATTCTGCCGTCGACGCTGGATATCGACGCCACCGTGCCCTTCCTCAATGCCATCGCCAAGCACCCGCGCGTCCGTCGCGGCGAACTGCGGGTGGGCCTGATCGGCAACCGTCTGCGGCCGTGGACCAACGCCTCGCAGCAGGCGGTGGCGCTCCTTGAGCAGTGGCCGTATCCGGTGGTGGCACAGCTGCGTGACAGCCAGGCCTACGTACTGTTGGTCGGTCTGGGGCGCAGCCTGTTCGACTACCACTCTCAGCACGTGCGCGATCACCAGGGAGACTGGGCGCCGCTGTTGAAATGGATAAAAAAAGGCTGATACACGGCCGGATGCAGCGGTGGAGGGCCTTCAGGCCCGATCGTGCGTCTGTCGAGAATGCGCCTTTGAGAATGTGCGCTCATCGGTTTGCATGAAGATCGGGGCTGAAGCCCCTCCTGCGCGGTCAGTTTGCCGGCAACACGCCCGCATCCCGCAACAGCGCCTTGCCGAGTGCGATGCGCTTCTCGCGCTTGTCCATCGTCTGCAGTTCGGCGCCCAGCACGAAGCTGGTGGCAGGCGTTTTGCCGCCTTCCACCCATCCGATCCACCAGGCGTTGCCGGTGCTGCTGTTGTCGAGATGGGTGCCGGTCTTGCCGTAGATCCGGATGCCCTGGCGGTCGCTGTCCAGCATCGCCGCCTTCACTGTGGCGATGTTCGATGTGGCGAACGGCAGATCGCTGCGGCGCAAGTGGTCGATGAAGGCGAGCTGTTGCTGTGCGGTGATGGTGAGCACACCGTCATGCCATGCATCGACTGCACTGTCGCCGATGTGGCCATTGCCATAGCCGATGCGCTTCACCCATTCGGCGAGGCGGTCATGGCCGATGCGTGTGGCCAACACGCGGAAATAGCTTTCGTTCGAGGTCTGCATCGCCCTGCGCAGCGCCATGCCGGTCTGCCATTCCGGGGAATGTGGATAGTTGCGGCCATCCCAGGGCACGATTTCGTCGGCGCCATCGAGGACACCCGTCTCCAACGCGATCAACGCCAACAAGGGCTTGATGGTGGAGGCCGGACTCAGCGCCTTGGCGGCCCGGTCGCCGCCGTGGATCACCTGCACGGCAGCACCATCGCGCTGCAGCAGGAAGGTGCCGGGGTGGCCGTAGTCGGCGAAGCGTGCGGCGGGTGAGGGGGGCGCCGACTTTGGCGCGGCGGCGTAGGCGATCGGCATGATGGCTGCGATCAAAACGACCAACAGCATGCGGAGACAGGTGATTCGGGACATGGTGCGGTTCCATCGAGGGTGTGGCTGGAGTGTCCCCGTCGTGGCATCGACGACCAAGCGGGCCGGCTGTTGCAGGTGTCACTGCTGTAACTGGCGTCACTGCGGCGTGGTCTCCCGTGCAAGACTTGAGACATGAAGCAAAGCCGCACGTCTCCAAGCCGCACGCCCCCAACGCGCATGCCCCCAGGTCGGATGACCCGCGAACGCGCGAAACACGAGCACGTCGATATCGAGCTCGGAACGCCCGCGCAGGTGCTGGGGCGGCCGGTGCGGCATCAGTCGCTGTGGATCCTGCTGCGGCTGTGGCTGGCGTCGCAGTCGGGTGAAGGCTGGCTGCGCGAGACTCAACTGCGCGAACGCTTCGCGAATGCGCGCAACCTGCGCATGGTGATCAGTCGCGCCTACGCCGACTTCGCCCGCTGGGGCCTGCGCGTGGGCTGGGGCACCGATCGCGAGCGTGATCCCGAGTTGCTCCTTCTCGCGGGGCGTAATCGCGGTCCGTATTGGCTGGCGGAGGGTGAAGGTGCTCGACTGCGGATCATGCTGCACGGCGAACCGGTCGGTGCCGATGCGGTCGAGGGCTGGCTCGGGACGGCGTCGATGTCGTCTGCGGCGCCGACGGTGCCTGCGCAGGTGAGCAATGCCAGCCCGGCGTATTGGCACGCCTGGGCCGGTGCGCGCCGCGACATGCTCGAC
>JBGSID010000292.1:0-2198 GCA_041751895.1 Lysobacteraceae bacterium
GCCGGTAACGGCACCCGCGCCCGCGCCCGTAAATGCCGCTGCACCTGCGCCGGGAGCCGCACCGACCGCGCAGGGACTTGCGCTACGCAATGCGGCAGTCGACGAGGACAGCGGTTACGACATCGGTGGCCCGATCCCCGATGAAGCGCAAGGCGGCACGACGAGTGCGGCACAAGGCCTGTATCGCAGCCGCAGCCTCACGCTCACCGCGCCCGAATACCCGATGGCCAGCCGCTTCGAACCCGCGAATCCCGGCAACTACCGCGCGAAGAGCACGGCCCGGACCATCGACAGGATCGTCATCCACATCACCGATGGCAGCGCCAATATCAACGGCACCATCAGCTGGTTCAAGAATCCCGCCGCGCGGGTCAGTGCGCACTATGTCATCGGCCTGGACGGCGAAGTCGTGCAGATGGTCGCGCACAACGATGTCGCCTGGCATGCCGGCACCGCCAACGGCACCAGCATCGGCATCGAGCATGTCGCGAATACGCGCGGCCTGAATCCGACTGCGGCGCAGATGTGTGCGTCGGCGGCGCTGGTGACGTGGCTGTGCGACCAGTACGGCATTCCTGCCGACGGTGCCCACATCCTCGGCCATGCCGAAGCGGACAGCCGGACCACGCATCGCGCGTGTCCGAATGCGGTCTGGGACTGGGTCTATTACATGGACATGATCGCGACCCGCACCTGCTATGAGCCGGCGTCGATCTCGCCCACGTCGAAACCGGGCACGGCGGCGCAGTCGTTGGGTTACGGACGGGCGTTGGCCGATACGGACACCGACGCGGCGCTTGATGACGACGTCGACGCGGACATGATCGGTATCGACCAAGCCGACGTTCCGGTGGATCCCGCCGCCGAGGCGCAATCGCTGCGCGCGCGCGGCATGACCGTGGAAACACCGGACTATCCGGATGCCAGCCGCTTCGCGGCTGCACATCGTCGCAACTACACCGCAAGCCGCAAGCGTGGGGTTGCCGTCGATAGGATCGTGATCCATATCACCGCCGGCGGGCCGTCCATCGAGGGCACGATCGGCTGGTTCCAGAACGGCAATCGTGTTAGCGACAGCGGCAAGCCGATCCGTTCCAGCGCGCACTACATCGTGGGACGCGATGGCGAAGTGGTGCAGATGGTGCGCAATGCACACACAGCGCATCACGTGATCGGATCGAACTGGCGCAGCATCGGCATCGAACACAATGCCAACAAGCCGTCCCGCCGCAATCGTCGCGACCTGCCGCCGACCGAGTTGCAGTACGAGTATTCGGCGAAGCTGGTGGCGTGGTTGTGCCAGCAGTACGGCATTCCGGCCGACCGCGAACATATCGTCGGGCACATCGAGCTGGCGGACAATCACGACTGCCCGACCTCGTATTGGGATTGGGACCACTACATGACCTATGTGCAGGCGGCGGTCGGCGCGTTGGCCTATGCCGCTGCGCATCCTGCTGCGGCCGTCGGTGCAGGCGGCGGCGCCACCGCGCAGGGCCTCGCGTTGCGTGGCGGCGGATATGCGAAGGCGCAGGAAATCATCACGCCGTTCTACGACCCGGCCGATCCCTACTCCGCGCTTACCTGCCAGAACGACGCTTTCAGCCTGGCCCGCGAGGAATGGTTCGTGGGCGTGGAGAACACGCAGCTGTTCCCGCATTCCGCGATCTGTCTGCTGCAGATGAGCGACGGCAGCGGCGGTACGTCCTACGGCACCGGTTTCTATATCGGCCGCAATCGCATCCTGACCTGCGCCCACAATCTTTCCGGCAAGGCCAGCGCGGTGGTGACACCGGGCAAGAACGGCGCCGGCAACGAGCCGTTCGGCAGTTTTACGGTGAATGCGTCCTCGTGGCGGGTAGCGCCGCGCTACGGCAGCGGCGGCTCCGACAACGACCTCGCGGTGATCGACAACGTGCCGGTCGACGCGCCGAACGGGCAGTGGTTCGAGTTCCTCAACGCCACGCCGTCCGACCGCATGCCGCTGGTCGTCTGCGGTTACTCGCGCAAGTCCGACGTCGTGCCCGCGCTCACGGCGCTGATGGACGGCAACAAGCAGCATCTGCACGGCGGCTACGCACAGCGCATGCCGACGCCCGACACCATCGACTATCCGATCCTCACCCTGCATCGCGCCAGCGGTTCGCCGGTCTACACCCTGAGCGACGACGGCAGCGGCCTGCGCGCGCTGGTCTGCG
>JBGSID010000293.1:0-2436 GCA_041751895.1 Lysobacteraceae bacterium
CCGACCACTCCCCGCCACCGCCCTCGATCTGCTCACGCTTCACGGTGGCGAGCACCGCGGAGGCCTGCGGGCCTCCCATCACGGAGATGCGGCTGCCGGGCCACATCCAGAGGAACCGGGGTGAATAGGCCCGCCCGCACATGGAGTAGTTGCCGGCGCCGAACGACCCGCCGATCACGACCGTGAGCTTGGGCACGCGCGCGGTGGCGACGGCGGTGACCATTTTCGCGCCGTGCTTGGCGATGCCGCCGGCCTCATAGTCGCGGCCGACCATGAAGCCGGAGATGTTCTGCAGGAAGATCAGCGGGATGCCGCGCTGGTCGCACAGCTCGATGAAGTGCGCCCCCTTGAGGGCGGATTCGGAGAACAGCACGCCGTTGTTGGCGACGATGCCGACCGGGTGGCCGTGCAGGTGCGCGAAGCCGGTGACCAGGGTCTTGGCGTAGCGCGCCTTGAACTCGTCGAAGTCCGATCCGTCGACGATGCGCGCGATGACTTCGCGGATATCGAACGGGCGGCGCGTGTCCTTCGGCACGATGCCGTACAGCTCATCGGCGGCGTAGATCGGCTCGCTCACCGGACGCACCGCGACGGGGAGGACTTTTCTGCGATTCAGGTTGCCGACCAGGTTGCGCGCGATCTGCAGTGCATGACGGTCGTCTTCGGCGAAATGATCGGCGACACCGGAGACGCTGGTGTGGATCTCCGCACCACCGAGTGCCTCGGCATCCACGATTTCTCCGGTGGCCGCTTTTACCAGCGGCGGTCCGCCGAGGAAGATCGTGCCCTGTTCCTTGACGATGATGCTTTCGTCGCTCATCGCAGGCACATACGCGCCGCCGGCGGTGCAACTGCCCATGACCACCGCGATCTGCGGGATGTTCTCGGCGCTCATCCGTGCCTGGTTGTAGAAGATCCGGCCGAAGTGCTCACGGTCGGGGAAGACTTCATCCTGCAGCGGCAGGAACGCACCGCCGGAGTCGACCAGATAGAGGCACGGCAGCTTGTTTTCACGCGCAATCTCTTGGGCGCGGAGATGCTTCTTGACCGTCATCGGGAAGTAGGTGCCGCCTTTGACCGTGGCGTCATTGGCCACGACCATGACTTCGTTGCCCATCACGCGACCGATACCGCAGACGATCCCTGCGGCCGGAGCGGCGGCGTCGTACATGCCTTCGGCTGCCAGCGGGGCGATTTCCAGAAACGGTGAGCCGGGGTCGAGTACGGCGCTGATTCTTTCGCGTACCAGCAACTTTCCACGTTCGGTGTGCTTGCTGCGGGCTTTTTCGCCACCACCTTCGGCCGCTCGTGCCAGTCGGGCATCGAGTTCGGCGACGAGTTCGCGATGGTAGGCGACGGTGTCGCGGAATTCCTGGGACTGCGGGTCGAGGCGAGTGCTCAGTGCGGGCATGGCGCGACGGACTCATCAATGAGGGCGACAAGGATAACCGCTGTTCCCAGCCGGCTGCGCTGTGCCGGAGATGTCGCTGTAGATGCCCCTGGAGTCCGGCGCAAAAAAAGACCCGCCGAAGCGGGTCTTTCCTGTGCCAGCAGTGAAGTAGCGAAACGCTTACTTCTTGGCTTCTTCTGCGGCAGCGTCGGCTTTGTCAGCGACCGCATTGGCTTTGTCGGCCATTTTGTTCGCAGCTTCGGCAGTGGCATTGGCCATGTCGGCCGTGGTGTCAGCCGCAGCAGCCTTGGCGCTGTCGGCAGCATCCTGCATGTTGGCAGCGACTTCGCCGACCGCTTCGCCGGTCGAGGCGGCAGCGGCGTCGACGCTCTGAGCGGCCGCATTGCCCAATGCATCGGCAGCTTCCGCAGTTGCGTCGGACGCTTCTCCCATGGCGGCCGATGCTTCGGCAGCTTCGGTCTTGGCGGTTTCGGTTTCGTTCTTGCAGGCCGACAACGAGATCAGCGCGGCGGCCAACAGCACATACATGGTCTTATTCATTGGAATCTTCTCCGGGAAATGGGCGATCAGGCTGATCGGAAAGATGGAATGCAGCCTTCGCAGGCCTTTCGCACCGGATGGGGATGCCGTATGCGACACCCGATCCGGCTCGGGCAGAGCTGCCCCGTTGGGGCGGCAGCACGCACCCTACGCAGGTTCGCGGGCCGAATCAACGATCGTGCATCGTGCAGACACCATCGTGGAGTTGGCACGATGGAGGTGGCATCAAAGAGAAGACTCGCGAGGCGGTGCGAGATATTCAAAAAAAAGAAAAAACAGCCGAGGCGGGTCGAAATATTCAAAAAGAAAGACCCGCCGAGGCGGGTCTTTCGTTACAACTTTGAGCGTGTTGCGAGAAGCGAAGAATTACTTCTTCATTTCTTCGGCAGCGGCGCTGGCCTTGTCGGCCATTTCGCCGGCCTTGTCGGCCATTTCACCAGCAGCGTCGGCGGCGCCAGCAGCAGCGTCGGCGGCACCGGCAACGG
>JBGSID010000294.1:0-29186 GCA_041751895.1 Lysobacteraceae bacterium
GAACCCCCAGCCAGCGGCACGCCCGCGCGCTGAACATGAACGCGGCACTGCGAGCGCCTCTACGCTTCACCAAGATGCACGGGGCAGGCAACGATTTCGTGCTGATGGACCTGCGCGCCGGCGCGGAGCCGCCGGGGCCGGATCTTTGCCGTGCGTTTGCCGACCGCCACACCGGTATCGGTTGCGACCAGATTCTCACCATCGAGCCGCCGCGCAGCCCAAATGCTGCGGCGTCCTACCGCATCTGGAATGCCGATGGTTCGCTGGCGCAGCAGTGCGGCAACGGCGCGCGTTGCGTCGCCGCCTGGGTGTTGCGCGACAGCGTCGCGCGTGACCCGGAACGTTGCCTGGCGGACCATTTCGAGTTGGACAGTCCGGCAGGCACCCACCCGGTGGATGTCCTCGATCTGCATCACTATCGCATCGGAATGGGCGTGCCTGAATTTTTGCCGTCACGGATGCCGCTCTCGGGTTTCGGTGCGGCGCAGGGTGAATACACGGTCGATGTCGATGGTGCACAGGTGCGCTTCGGTGCGGTGTCCATGGGTAACCCGCATGCGCTGATCGAAGTGGATGATGTCCGCATGGCGCCGGTCGAGACGCTCGGACCTGCGTTGCAGCGACACGCGGCGTTCCCGGAATCGGTCAACGTCGGCTTTGCCGAGGTGGTGGGCCCGGCCCGCATCCGGCTGCGCGTTTACGAACGCGGCGTCGGCGAAACCCTGGCCTGCGGCAGTGGCGCTTGCGCGGCGGCCGCGATCCTGATGAAGCGCGGCCGCATCGGTCGCTAGGTCGAGGTCGAACTGCCCGGCGGCACGCTGAAGATCTCCTGGCCTGATGATCACGCGCCGGTCGCGATGTCGGGGCCGACCGCATTTGTTTTTGAAGGGAACTGGTGGCAATGACCGATTCGTTGGACAAGAAAGAAAAGCTCGGCGCGCACGAAGTCGCTGCCTGGTTGCGCCGGCACCCGACCTTCCTGCAGCAGTTTCCCGACCTCGCGCTGAGCATGGTCGTGCCGCGCGAGCAGGGTTCGGCGGCGTCGCTGGCGAGCTATCAGCTGGAGATCCTCCGCGACAAGAATCGCGAGCTGTCGAGGCGTCTGCACGAACTATTCGCGAATGCGCAGGAGAACGAGCGTCTTGCGGTGCGGACGCATCAATTGACCTTGGCGTTGATGAAGCAAGGCACGGCCGCCGATTGCGCGCGGGCGATGGCCGCGAGTCTCGAAGAAGATTTCAACGGCGACCGGGTGCGGATGGTGCTGTTCGCGCCTGTGCCGGGCCTGGACGACATCGATTGGCTGCAGACGATCTCCGGCGACGACGTACGTCTCGCGCCATTCCGCGATTGTCTGAAAGATGGCGAACCGATCTGCGGCCGCCTGCAGCCCGAGAAGAATGCGTTGCTCTACGGCCTGCGCGCCGAAGATGTGCAGTCGAGTGCGTTGTTGCCGCTGCCGGGTTTCGGCCTGATCGCGGTCGGCAGCCGTGAGCCGAACCGTTTCTTCCCCGGGATGGGCACGCTGTTCCTGCGCATGATGGGCGATGCTTTCACCACCGCGATGCGGCGGTTCGACGACTGAGATGGCCTCCTCGCCACATGTCGAGGATTTCCTTTCCCACTTGCAGGTCGAGCGACGGGTCTCCGCGCATACGCTGGATGCGTATCGGCGTGACCTCACTGCCTTGAACGCATGGTCGGCGGAACAGGGCGTCGATGACGTCGCGACGTTGCACACCGAGCAATTGCGTGCGTTCATCGCCGCCGAACATCGTCGCGGCATGTCGCCGAAGAGTCTGCAGCGCCGGTTGTCGGCCTGCCGCAGTTTCTATCAATGGCTGCTCAGGCATGCCCGTATCGCCGCCAGCCCCGCCGCCGGCATCCGTGCGCCGAAAGCGCCGCGCAAGTTGCCGCAGGTGCTGGATGTCGACGAAGCAGTACAACTGGTCGAATTGCCCACCGATGTGCCCTTGGGTGTGCGCGACCGCGCGATTCTCGAACTCTTCTACAGCTCTGGTCTGCGTTTGAGCGAACTGTGCGCGCTGCGCTGGTGTGATCTCGATCTCGCCGATGGTCTTGTCACCGTGCTGGGCAAAGGCAGTAAGCAGCGCAGCGTGCCGGTCGGTTCTCACGCGCGCAAGGCGCTGGAAGCATGGCGAATGGATTCGCAGCAACAGGCCGGTGCGGCTGCAGACAGGCCTGTGTTTCCGGGGCGTGGTGGTATGCCGATCACGCCGCGCGCGGTGCAGATCCGCCTGCGCGGACTGGCGCAGCGGCAGGGCCTGTTCAAACGCGTACATCCACACCTGTTGCGGCATTCGTTCGCGAGCCACGTGCTCGAATCCTCCGGTGATCTGCGCGGTGTGCAGGAGTTGCTCGGCCATGCGGATATTGCGACCACCCAGATCTACACGCATCTGGATTATCAGCATCTGGCCAAGGTCTACGACGGCGCGCATCCACGGGCGAAGCGCAAAACCTGAGCTGTAGAACGAATGCCCATCGCTTGAGAATCTGTTTGGCCTTCCCCTCATCCGCCCTTCGGGCACCTTCTCCCCGCAAGGCGGAGAGAAGGAAAGCATCGTGCTCGCTGTGAGCCAAACCGATGCAAAGCAATAAAGATGCGCTGCTTGCTTCAGTTGCTGCCCGCATCGCGGGGAATGCTGCTTGATGTCCTTCTCCCCGCATCGCGGGGAATGCTGCTCGATGTCCTTCTCCCCGCATCGCGGGGAGAAGGTGCCCGAAGGGCGGATGAGGGGCGCTCCTGGCATCTACACGCCGGATGCCAGGGTGATGGATCGGTCATTCGTCACCCCTTGCACGTGGCTGCGGCCGTCCCCACAAACGTAGGACACTCCGGAGGCCGCAATGGACCCCAGCCAAAACCCAACTGTCTTCCACGCCACCACCATCGTGTCGGTGCGCCGCAACGGCCGTGTGGTCGTGGCCGGCGACGGCCAGGTCACGCTCGGCCATACGGTGATGAAGGCCAATGCGCGCAAAGTGCGCCGTCTCGGCCGGGACGGCCAGATTCTGGCCGGTTTTGCCGGTGCTGCAGCCGACGCCTTCACCCTGTTCGAGCTGTTCGAGTCGAAACTGGAGAAACACGGTCAGCTCACCCGCGCGGCGGTGGAGCTGGCGAAGGACTGGCGCACCGAGCGTCGTTTCGGCAAGTTGGAGGCGTTGCTGGTCGTCGCCGACAGCGAAGCTTCTCTGATCATCAGCGGCACCGGCGACGTGATCGAGCCCGAGGACGGGCTGGTGGCGATCGGCTCCGGTGGCATGTATGCGCTGTCTGCCGCGCGCGCGCTGATGGCGCATACCGAACTCAATGCGCACGACGTCGCGGTCGAATCGCTCAAGATCGCCGGCGATGTCTGCATCTACACCAACCGCAACATCGTGGTCGAAGAACTTTGAATCTCTTTGTGGGAGCGACGGAAGTCGCGACTCACGCTGCGAATGATGCGGTTATGAATGGTCCAATCGCGACTCCCGTCGCTCCCACAGAGTCGCCCCACAGAATCAAAACCATGCCCAGCAAACCCGAATACGCCAACAGCACCATGACCCCGCGCGAAATCGTGCAGGAACTCGACCGCCACATCATCGGCCAGAGCGCCGCCAAGCGTGCGGTCGCGATTGCGCTGCGCAATCGCTGGCGGCGGATGCAGCTCGACGATGCGCTGCGCGATGAAGTGATGCCGAAGAACATCCTGATGATCGGTCCCACCGGCGTCGGCAAGACCGAGATCGCGCGCCGGCTGGCGACGCTAGCCAACGCGCCGTTCGTGAAGGTCGAGGCCACGCGCTTCACCGAAGTCGGCTACGTCGGCAAGGATGTCGAGCAGATCGTGCGCGATCTCGCCGATACCGCAGTGAAGATGTATCGCGAACAGGCCAAGGCGCGCGTGCGTGCGCAGGCGGAGGCGAGTGCCGAGGAACGCATTCTCGATGCACTGTTGCCGCGTCGCCAGCCGGCCGGTGGTTTCGGCTTTGGCGCGGAAGCCGGCGGCACCGGCACGTTGGATGTCGGCAGCGGCGAAACGCACGACAGCACCAGCGACACCCGCCAGAAATTCCGCAAGCAGTTGCGTGAAGGTGCGCTCGACGACCGCGAGATCGAGATCGAAACCGCAGTGAATGTCGGCGTCGACATCATGGCGCCTCCGGGCATGGAAGACATGGGCAATCAGCTGCGGCAGATGTTCTCCAATCTCGCCGGCAGCAAGACCCACTCGCGCAAGCTGACGATCCGCGCCGCGCGCGTGCAGTTGATCGAGGAAGAAGCCGGAAAGCTCGTGAACGAGGACGACGTACGCGAAGCGGCTATTGAAGCCTGCGAACAGCACGGCATCGTGTTCATCGACGAGATCGACAAGGTCGCCAAGCGATCCGACAGCCACGGCGCCGATGTCAGCCGCGAAGGTGTCCAGCGCGATCTGCTGCCGCTGGTCGAAGGCTCGATCGTCAGCACCAAGTACGGCTCGGTGAAGACCGACCATATCCTGTTCATCGCCAGCGGCGCGTTCCATGTCGCCAAGCCCAGCGACCTGATTCCGGAGCTGCAGGGCCGCTTCCCGATCCGCGTTGAACTCGGTGCGCTCGGCAAGGATGAATTCGTCCGCATCCTTACCGAGCCGAAGGCCTCGCTGACCCTCCAATACGTCGAATTGCTGAAGACCGAAGGCGTCGATCTGTCGTTCTCGGCCGATGCCGTCGAGCGTCTCGCCGAGGTCGCGGCGCTGGTCAACGAGCGTCAGGAAAACATCGGCGCACGGCGGCTGCACACGATTCTCGAACGCCTGCTCGACACCCTCAGCTATGAGGCGCCGGATCGCGGCGGCGCGAGCGTCACTATCGACCGCGCCTACGTCGATGCGCAGATCGGCGAACTGGTCAAAGATCCGGATCTGTCGCGCTACATCCTGTGATGGTGCGGGTGGTGGTGGGGCGGGCCGAGTGGCGGCCATGCCTTCCATGATGGCGGTGATTCCGTCTTGATCGAGATCACCGTGAATCACGCGGGGAGGGCAAGGCATCTTCCCCGCCGTGGCATGTGGCCGTACCCATGTTCTGGGGGCGTGACCCCTGCGGGCTGCCGTCTGCGTTGATAGCGGAGACACATGCCGAAAGGGCGGCGAGGGATCGCGATACGTCCTTCTCGACATCCTTTGGGCCGGTCTACCGATTTCTCCAAGCGCTATAGTTCACCCCTCGCATCAGAAGGACATCCCCCGATGTCGGCTCACCGGCTTCCCGCTCTGTTCGCTGCGCTCGGCCTCGCCGCCTGCGCGCATTCGCCATCCCCTGACAGCCCCGCTTCGCCTGGTTCCACCAAGGAGACCTCCGCCATGACGTCCACCGCTACTGCATCGCAGGCGTTTTCGCCCCGGCTTGATGCCGAACAGTCGCTGTTGCGGCTGCTCGAACTCATCCGAGGCAGCAAGACCATCGCTGACATCACGCCCGAACGCCTGCACGCGACCTTCGGTGTCGACTTCACGGTCGACTCGGGCCGTTCAGGGTTCGGCGAACGCCTGACCCGCGACTGGTGGTCTTCGCTCGAGCTCGATCCGAGCAATCCCTACGGTGCCAGGTTCGAATTCAGCTTCCGGCCCGATCAGGCCGGCACCTATCCGCCCTTCAGCGACATCTGCCAGGTCGATTTCGACCGTTTCGCCGCTGAATTGCAGAATATGGGCTTCAGCCGCGAGACCTATCGGGCCGAGCACAACCGCGTCATCCACGATCTGTTCCAGCGCAACGGTCTGACCGTCACCGTCTACACCCGTGGCGAGGCCGACAGTCCGTCCGAGAAGATCACCCATGCCTGCGTGCAGATGGTCCTGGTCAACTGACACGCGCAACTGAGCAGACCTGCTGATCCGAACCCGCTGATCCGACCCTGTCGATCCAGAGATAATCTTGCCCGCGCGGTCGAAACCCGCCGGGCGCATGGAGGATGTCCCCAATGGCCACACCCGTTCCCGCCGCAGCCGCCACGCCGCCCGCACTCAGTGCGCAGGCCCAGGCGTTGGTCACCACCTTCAATACGTCACTCACTGCGGATCAGCAGACCAATTTCGGCAATGCGCTGCAGAATTCGCCGGCGCTCATCAATCAGATCAACACCGCAGTCGCAGCGGGTGAATTGCGCGGGTTCGCGCTGTTGCCGGCCGGCACCCACGCCGGCGGCCAGTTCAACCCGACCAGCGGCACGATGGAACTGCCCGCCACCAGCATGACCACGCCGGCGGGCGGCCGTTACAACCCCGCCGAACTGACCTTCGTGCTGGGTCACGAAACCCAGCATTCGATCAATCGTCCGACCTCCGCCGCCGCACTCACCACGTTCGCAGCCGACGTCAATACCATCGGACGCAGCGCCACCGCCACGCACGACTACACGGCGCCGCTGAACACGATGCTCGCGGCCAACCGCAATGACGAGGCCACCGCGCATATCGCTGGTTTCAACGCCACGGTAGGCATGGTGCGCAGCACCAACCCCACCCCGAGTCTTGAAGATAT
The DNA here is from genome assembly GCA_041751895.1 of Lysobacteraceae bacterium. Taxonomy (GTDB): domain Bacteria; phylum Pseudomonadota; class Gammaproteobacteria; order Xanthomonadales; family Xanthomonadaceae; genus Lysobacter_I. The sequence goes on from JBGSID010000294.1 coordinate 6,538, forward strand.
CTACCGCGCCAGTCCGGGCCGGATGGGGGATTTCATCACTGTCACGCCGGGGACACCGGGCACGCCTGCCACAGCCGCCACGGGCACGACTCCGGCCGTCCCCGGCACAGCGTCAACGCCGACCAGCTATGCGCTGCGTGCCGGTCTGACACTCAATGCCGACATGAGCATGACCCAGAACGCCGCCAACACCGAGGCGATGGGTCGGCACTACTACGACCAGCCTGCGGCATCTGCCCGGCTCGGTCACAACGGCGATTCCAACTACCAGAACTACTACGCCACCAATCTGGTCGGGTACGTCGCCCAGGTCGAGCGCGCGAATGCGCCCACGCATACCGCTGCCGGCCTCACCCCGCAGCTGACGCTGAACACGAACACGCTCGGCGTGAGCGAAGCGCAGATGGAGCGAAACGGCCTGAACCTCGGCACCGCCGCCGGCCGGCAACCGTACTTCGACAGCTCCACCACGCCGCCGACCGCAGGCAATCTCGATCACACCATCGCCACCCACGCACATGTGCCGGTGACGCTGCCGAATGCGCTGCCCACCGTGCAATCGCCAGTCGAGCAGCAGGCGCATCCTGCGGTCCGCCAGGCGATGGATGCGCTCGACCGTTCGCCGAATATTCCGGCCGATGCCTTCGGCCAGGATCGCCAACGGGTTGCGGCAGGTGTTGCGCTGCATGCGGCCAACCAACAGATCACGCCCGACCACATCGTGTTGAACGACCGTCGCACCGATCTGATCGCGGTGCAGGGTGGATTGACCGATCCCGCCGCACGGTTGTCTTCACCGCTGCCGGTCGCCGAGGCAGTGAAGACCGATCTCGCCGCGACCCATCAGAAGCTCGATGTCCTGCCGCCAGTCCAGTCTCAGACAGAGCAGATGTCGCGGAACCTCGCCACGCAGCAGGAGAACCCGACGCTGGAGGCGGTCAGACCGCCGCGTTGATCCCGGCGGTTCGTGTCTCTGGATTCGGACATCGATCAAGTTCCGTGCACGGCATGGTCGTCACTCCGTGGGGGTTGCGCGTATATTCCGCGCTGGTCATCGCATGCGGGTCATCGTGCGGAGCGTCGTACACCTCGACGCCCGTCATCGGTCGCCGGAGCAACGGTTTGCCGGGCTAGGTTCTGCCGGCGCGTCGCGGCTCGATCCGCGCGGATGTCCGCCGATCCAGCGCCTATTGACCCAGCAAGCCAGACACGAACGTCCCGACCGGACCCGACAGCAAGGAAACCGTCATGCCCCTCACGACGTCTGCCGCGCCCATTGACCCTCCCACACTGACGGCGGAAGCCTTGCTGCAGCGCTTGCTGGCATTGGTCAGCGACAGCAAGGGCATCGAGGACTTCAACCCGAGACGCGTCCGCCGCGCTTTCGAAGTCGAATTCTTTGTGGACGAAGGCCGGCTCGGGTTCGGCGAGCGACTCTGCCGCGACTGGTGGTCGTCGCTCGAACTGGACCCCGATGGTGCTTATGGCCCGAGCTTCGAGCTCGCGTTCCGCCCGGATCGCACGGGGACATACCCGCCTGCGACCGAGATCTGCGCCCTTGACTACGACCGTTTCGCCGCTGAACTGACAGCGATGGGGTTCGAGCATGAAACCTGCTACGGCGAACATGGCCGCGTCATCCACGAGACCTTCGAGCGCAATGGTGTGACCTTGACCGTGTACACCCGGGGCGAGGCCGACGAACCGCACGACAAGATCACCCACGCCTGCGTGATGCGGGTGATCGTCAACTGACGGTTCGGCGGCGCTGATGGCGGAGTAAACTGCCGCCATGAATGCGCCTCACGACTCCGACGCCGCCCAGCCCGGCGACAGCAATCCCGCCGACAGCACGCCTGCCGCCGACACCACCACCCATTTCGGCTTCCGCGACGTCCCCGTCGCCGAGAAGCAGAAGCTCGTCGGCGAGGTGTTTTCGTCCGTCGCAGGCAACTACGACCTGATGAACGACCTGATGAGCCTCGGCATTCATCGGATCTGGAAGCGTTACTTCGTCGCTACCGCACAGGTACGCCCGGGCGACCGCGTGCTTGACCTCGCTGGCGGCACCGGCGACATCGCCGCGCTGCTGAAGGATCGCGTCGGCGACGACGGCGAACTGGTCCTCGGCGACATCAATGGCGCCATGCTCCGCGTCGGCCGCGACCGCATGACCGATCGTGGCAATGTCCGTGGTTTCGAGTACGTGCAATGCAACGCCGAAAAGCTGCCGTTCCCCGACGGCAGTTTCGACCTCGTGACCATCGCCTTCGGTCTGCGGAACGTTACCGACAAGGATGCCGCGCTGCGCGAGATGTACCGCGTGCTGCGCGTCGGCGGCCAGGCCCGCGTGCTGGAGTTCTCTGAAGTCACCGCCGAGTGGTTCAAGCCGATCTACGACTTCCACTCGTTCAAGATTCTGCCGCAGCTCGGAAAATTGTTCGCGAAAGACAGCGACAGCTACCAATATCTTGCCGAATCCATTCGCAAGCATCCGCCGCAGGATCAGCTCAAGAGCATGATGGATGCGGCCGGTTTTTCGAGATGCTCATACAAGAATCTATCGGCAGGCATTGTTTCGATACACACGGGTTATCGGGTCTAGTTCAGCTGCGCGGGCCGATGCGGTCATTCCAGCGGTTGAATGTATTTTTGCCCTTGTACTGCTGCTGAGCCGGGTTTGAGATGGAGTGCGCTCTTCGTCCATTCCGGCAGCGCCTGAAATGGAATTTCGTATAGTCTCGGCTCACGATCGCACTGAATAAGGATATTGGTGATGGCTGAGCAGACTTCACGCAAGGTTCGTGCGGCAACCGCTCGTTCCCGCCGAATTGGAATTCCGGTTGCCGTCGCTTCGCTGCTCGCACTCGCGGGTGTCGCGCAGGGTGCTTGGCGCGTTTATGACAGTCGAGTCGAAGATGCGGTCAAGGACGTGAAGACGGAAGTCCGGAATCTTCGTGATGATGTCCGGCCGCAATGGAATTCCGGCGGGAATCAGGGCGCCTACAATCCCTACGCCGGGAGGCAGAAGGATTACGATCTGGTTTCTGGCGTGACCCGAGACGAAAAATACGGGATGAAGGCGAAGTGCGGTTCGGAAGATGCCGCACTGACAGGCAACCAACTGTGGCAAGTGCCAGTGTTGCCAGACTCAGGCCAATTGACTGGCAGCCAACTGAAAACGCTCAATGAAGACATCTGCCAACGCCTGATCGCGGCGGAGAATCGCCGCTTCCAGCAGGTGCTCAACACCATGTCCCGCATCAAGCAGCGAAACGATGCGCTGAAGCGTCTGGCCGAAAATCGCGCCTCGATCGGTGAAGCGGGCGAGCTTGATGCCAGCAGCAATAATCTGCAGATGTCGATCGCCGATGCCCAGGTCGAAATCCAGTATATGCAGGCGACCATCGCCGCCTATGACTCTTTGATCGTGACGCTCAAGCAATCGCAGGACTCGGTCGCCAATATCGCACTGAACGGCAAGAACGAGACCGATGAGACCATACGTCGGGCCGCGCTCGTTACTGCGATCGCTGCCGCTTCCATCATCGATTGATGTGATGCGCCGCAAGGCGCATCTGCCTCGCGGCGGTTATCTACCGCGATCGTGGTCCACGAGAGATCAAACGGAATTCCGGGATGAATGTGATGCACCTGCTTCATGCGGCGGAAGGTGTTGGTGACTTCTTCTACTACGCGCTGATCTACAAGTTCGTACAGAGCGAGATTCTCGGGATCGGCCCCGCGATCATGAGCAGAATGATGAACTTCGTCGGCGCGCTCGCGATGGTGCTGATGACGATATGGATACTCTTCAACGGTTTCCGGATCGTCAGCGGCCAATCGCGAGATTCCATGATGGTCTTCGTGATGAATGCCGCGCGCAGCACGTTCATCGTGGCCGTCGCGACGACCATGACGCTGGCGGGATCCGACCTGCAGACGCTGTTGACCGAGAATCTGGATCGTCAGGCGGTGCAACTGATCACCGGCGAGGACGACAAACGGGCCAGTGACCTGATCGAAAAGAACCTGGTGTTGATGCAGCTGGCGCTGTCCAGTATCGACATGGTGAACATTTCAGAAGATGGCAGCATGAATCTGAGCGAGCAGAAGACGCGCGCGCTGTGGATGGTCGGCCTCGGCGCCGGAGGGCCGCCCGTCGTCGCGGGTGTGTTGCTGTTGATGTATCAGGTGGCGATGGCACTGTTCATCGGCTTCGGCCCATTGTTCATCTTGTTCCTGATGTTCGATTCGACCAAGCAGATGTTCTGGAAATGGCTCAACTACGGTGTTGGCACCCTGTTTTCGATGGCGGTATTGGCATTGATGACCAGTCTTGCCCTGAAAGTCGTGGGCATCGTGACGGCAACGTTCTGGCTGACGTCCGCGTTCGGCGGCGGTGATCTGACGGCGGGCATGGGTAGCCGCGCGCTGCAGCAAGGTGGAATCGGTCTGTTGCTGACGCTGTTGCTGATCAGTGTGCCGCCGATCGCGTCGAACTTTTTCCAGGGGGCCCTCGGCGGTTTCATGGCCTACTCCCAGTTCGGTCAGGGGGTTGGGCATCGGCCGGGCGAGGCGGCGTACCGGGGAGGACATTCGAACGTTTCCGTCAATGCTGTGAACCGGTCACACGATGCAAGCATGTCTGGAGGATTGAAAGGTGATCCGCAGAATACACAGGCTTCAGCTGCACCCACGCCAATCAGCACTGCGTACGCTCCATCTTCAGGGGCTCAGGACAGGGTCAAGCTTGGCGCCAAGTCAGGAGATTCATGACATGAAGTGCTTTTTTACAATCGCGATCCTGGTGGGGCTTCTGTCGATGCCTGTTCTTGCGCACGCCGAAGGCGGCAGTTGTCCCGATGGTTACTATCCTGTGGGCGGCCCCGGCGTACAAGGATGTGCGCCGCTCCCGGGCGGCGGCGGTGAATCCGTGGACCCTGGTCCGGAATGGGAAACCCGATGGATCGCGGTTGCGGTCGATAGCGGCGAGGGGGTTTTCGGTGCGGCCAAAGACATGTCGAGCAAACGCAATGCCAGCAAAGCCGCGATCGCGCAGTGCCGAGAACGCGGAGGCAAGTCCTGCAAGCCGTTCGGCGTCACATACAACCAATGCTTCGCGCTTGCGTCAGGTGGGCGATACATCAACTCGTTCGGTTCTCCTACCCGGGAAGGCGCACAGAACGGCGCGCTCGAGGAATGCGAGAGAAAAGCCATGGGGTGCCAGATCTATTTTTCCGACTGCAGCTATCCGCAGAGAGTCCGATAAACGCATGTGTGCAGTCCGCATGGCGCTGTAGGCGGAGTCGCGACTGTGTGGTTGCGATGATGTGTGAATGACAGGAGAGGATCGATGAAACTCGAATGGACGATTGGTATCGGGATCGGTATCGCGATGCAGATGTGGATCTGCACTGTGCAGGCGCAGCCGGATGCCGAACCCAAATCAAAAACGCAAGCGAGTGTCAGGACGCAGACGTCTGCGCGGCAGCAGGCCGTGGGCGGCGGTGGTTACTACGAAACCATTCCCTGGCGTGCGAACGATCCCTTCGTGTTCTGCAAGTACGGCCCCCCGCTGGAGCATTGCTGGAAACCGGTCAATCCCATCCTGGGTCTTTGGGTGCCGACGTGTTTGCCCTATAAACAGCCGAACATGGTTTCTGTCGCCTATTTTGTAAGGGTCTGTCCGCAAGCTGAAGAGGAGGGGGAATGGGTGCCTGACAATGACGGAACGCCCACGACCACGCCCTTCGTACATTGATGAACCCGCGCAATGCCCTTCTGCGTGGCAGTGGCATGGCGATGCTGCTGTTTGCCTCTGTGTCGCCAATGCCTGCGAATGCATTGGGCCGATCGATATCGACGACATGCGCGCGGCGAAACATGTCGTTGTTGTCCGCGTGACCGGTACCGGCGTGCCGCGCGGTTCCTCGCCGACGTTCGGTATCGCCAACGTGCAGGTGGTCGATCGGCTGCAAGGCACCGCCGCTCCGCGTCGACTCCGCTATTCATTGGGTTTTTGCTGCCCGTTGAGGATCGAGGCCGGTCGGGAGTACATCGTGTTCATGGATGCAGCTGCGGACACGCCGCCGATCAATATGGGCAATCTCGTCGCGTTGCCGTGGCTGCACGGTTACGACGTTGAACGATCAGGGCGGCGTTGGCGTGAGGTGTTGGCCGGCAAGCGTCCGCTCGAAGCGGGGCATGAGGCGCTTCAATTCGAATTGCTCGATGCGATTTCTCCACCGCCGCCGCCGTCATAAGAAAGGGCGCCGAAGCGCCCTTTCCTGACATGTTACGAAAAGCGTCGCGCTCAGCGCGCCAGTTCGAACAGGCTCGACGATACCCAGCCCTTGTTGCCGAGTTCGTCCTCCACTTCCCACATCATGCCTTCCTTGTTGCCGGTCGGGTACAGATACATGCCCGGGTCGAGGCTGCGCACGACCTTGGCGCCCTTTGCATTGGTGAACATCCGGCCTGGCTTCGTCATGCTGACCGCCTGCTGCGCGTTGGCACCGGAGGCGTTGTCCGGCAGGCCGCCGAGCTGGGCGACGATGTCCGTGTACGCCTGCAGGTAGGCGAGAGTGATGACCTGGCCGATTTCGGTGTTGGCGTAGCCGCTGGCGCCGCCGGCACCGAAGCCGCTCCCGCCGAACAGGCCGCCGCCGGCACCCCAGCCGATGTCGGTCTTCTTGGCGCTGCCTTCGGCGAGTGCGACCTGCTCGGTGGAACGCACGTCCGTGACGGTGAGCACGACGTCGGCGGTCTTCTTCTGGAAGTTCAGGCCGCCGATGGCGGCGCCGGCACGACCGCCGACCAGTCCGCCGAGCATGCCGCCGATGGAATTGCCGCCGGAGTTGCTGTTGCGCGAGATCAGGTCCGGGACCATCACGTAGTCGGCGGCCTTGATCTGGCCCTTGCCGACGTTCGCGCGGTTACGCAGCTCGCCGCTGGAGCCGAGCGCACGTTCGCGCTGGGCGGCGTCGAGGCCGGCACCACGGTCGACAAGCGTGAAGCAGCGGGATTTGCTGATGAAGACCTTGATCAGCTTCGACGGCGCGGGCAACTGCTGGCCACTCCACCAGTCGGTGCCGTCTTCCGGTTCCAGTACCGAAATGGTGCCCAGCGGTTTGGCGCAGGTGGGGATCTCGGCCGTCTTCTGCTTGCGGATGTCCTGGGCACTCTGGCGCTGGGCGCTGGCCGGCGCCGCTAGGACAGCAGTCACGGCGAGCGTCAGCAGGCCGGCATAGAGGGCAGTGGATCCACGGTGTTGGTTGGTCATCATCGGTACCTTGTGGCTGTTTGCGAAAAAGTGGGACGGTTTGTCCATATTGTGGCTGATTGAACGAAATTCTCAGCCGGTCGGGGCCATCGCCAACCGCTCAAGGCCCGTGCGGGTACACTTGCGGCTTCCCCGTCGACCCAAGCCATTGCCATGCGCGCTTCGATCCTGGCTCTGCCACTGCTCGCCACCCTGATGATGACCGCCTGCAAGTCAGAAGATGCGGCCCCGCCCGCAACCACCACTGCCGCTTCCAAACCGGCGCCGGCCCGGGCGGTCGACGAGCATTCCTATGCCGAGCCGAACAAGGTCGTCATCAAGGATCTGACACTTAATCTCAAGCTCGATTTCGACAGCAAGACCATTGCCGGTATCGCCACGTACCAGTTGGGCTGGAAAGACGAGGCCGCGACCGAGCTTGTGCTCGACAGCCGCGACCTGACCATCGACAAGGTCGAAGGCACCGACGCCAAGGGCGCATGGGCGCCGCTGACCTTCAAGTTGGCAGCCGCCGATCCGGTCCTTGGCAGCAAGTTCAGTATCGATACGCCGCAGCGCAATCCGGAAGTGCGGGTGACGTACACGACCTCGCCGAAGGCCTCCGGCCTGCAATGGCTGGAGCCGTCGATGACCGAGGGCAAGCAACTGCCCTTCATGTTCAGCCAGTCGCAGCAGATCCACGCGCGGTCGTGGGTGCCGCTGCAGGACACGCCGAGCGTGCGTTACACCTACAGCGCGCACGTGACGTCGCGTCCGGATGTGATGGTGCTGATGAGCGCCGACAACGACCCGAATGCCATCCGCGACGGCGACTACACCTTCAAGATGCCGCAGAAGATTCCGTCGTACCTGATGGCGATCGCTGCGGGTGATCTGTCGTTCAAGCGGATCTCCGACCGCAGCGGCGTCTGGACCGAGCCGGCGATGCTGGACAAGTCCGTGGCTGAATTCGACGACACCGAACGGATGATCGCCACCGCCGAAGCGCTGTACGGCCCATACCGCTGGGACCGCTACGACATGCTGGTGCTGCCGCCGTCGTTCCCGTACGGCGGCATGGAAAATCCGCGCCTGACCTTCGTGACGCCGACCGTGATCGTCGGCGACAAGAGCTTGGTGTCGCTGATCGCGCATGAACTGGCGCACAGCTGGTCCGGCAATCTGGTGACGTTCTCCAGTGCCAAGGATGCGTGGCTGAATGAAGGCTTCACCAGCTATGTCGAGAACCGCATAATCGAAGCGCTCTACGGCAAGGATCAGGCGGATATGGAGAACGTGATCGAGCGCAACGAGCTCAAGAAAGAGTTCGCCGAAATCGATCCGTCACTGCAGATGCTGGCGACCAAGCCCGGTGTGCTGAAAGACCCGGATGACAGCAGCAGCGCTACTGTCTACACCAAGGGCGCGTGGTTCCTGCAGTTTCTGGAAGAGCGCTACGGGCGCGAAAAATTCGACCCGTTCCTGCGCGAGTATTTCAACCATTTCGCGTTCCAGAGTATCAATACGCGCCAGTTCGCCGATTACGCCAAGACGAATCTGCTGGACAAGTATCCGAATACCGTCACCCCGGCCGAATTCAATGCATGGCTGTATGACCCCGGCATTCCGCCGACCGCAACGCGGGTGCAGTCCCGCCGTTTCGGTGTGGTCGATTCCGCGCGTCTGGCGTGGCTCGGCAGCGGCCAGTTGCCGCCGGCGATCATCACCGATGCCTGGAGCACACAGGAATGGGTGCACTTCATTGAAAGCCTGCCGGAAACGATGACCGTGGCCCAGCTGACCCAACTGGATGGCGCCTACGCGTTCACCGGCACGCTGAATGGCGAGATCGCCCAGCGCTGGTATCCGTTGGCGGTGCACAACGGCTACACGCAGGCCAATGACGCCATCGCTGCTTTCCTGGAGAGGATCGGTCGTCGCAAGCTGATCATGCCGACCTATACCGCACTGGCGCAGACCGAAGCAGGTCTTGCGTTGGCCAAACAGGTGTTCGAGAAGGCGAAGCCGGGTTACCACCCGATCACGACCGGATCGGTGCAGAAGGTGATCGACGAGGCCAAGCCGGCGCCGTCACCGGTCGCTGCGCCCGCGCCCGAAGCGGCGTCCACCGATGCCGCGAGCGCGGCCGCGCCGACGAAATGACGCACTGACACGATGACGACGAAGTTTCCGCGTTGGGGCGTGATCGCGAATGGCATCGCGGCCGCGATTTTGCTGACGTTGGTGGTGGCGGTGTGGCGGGATCCGGGATTGGCGATGCGCGGCGAATTCGCCAAGCAGCGGCTGATGCTCGGTGCCGACTGGCATGAAGTGGTGGTTGATGACCATCGCATCGCGTATGCCGAACTCCCGGCCGACAAGGCCGATGCCACGACGCTGGTATTGCTCCACGGTTACACGGGCAGCAAGGAAAACTGGTACCGGATGGCGCGCGCCATGCAGGGGCGCTACCGCATCGTGATGCCCGACCTGCCCGGTTGGGGCCAAAGTCAGCGGATCGATGGCCAGGACTATGGCGTCGTCGCGCAGAGCGCACGCGTTGCCGCGTTGCTGCGCAAGCCCGAGATCGCGAATGGCCGGCCGGTGGTATTGGTGGGGCATTCGATGGGCGGGGCGATTACTGCGCTGGTCGCCGCGCGTTACCCGCAATTGGTTTCACGCGTAGGCCTGCTCAATGCCGCTGGCGTACGCTTCAAGGACAACGACTTCGGCCGCGCCGTGCTGGCCGGCAAGAATCCTTTCGAGCTCACCGATGACGCGTCGCTCGAACGCTACCTCTCGACCGTGTTCTATGACACCGCGACCCGGCCATGGCTGCCGTGGCCCGCGACCCGGCTTTACATCGCGGATCGCCGCAAACAGGCGGCCTTTGAAGCCGATGTGCTCGATCGCATCGGCCGTCGTGAGGAGCGGTTCGTGCCCGGTGACGAGGCGGCGAAGATTTCGCAGCCGACCCTGTTGCTCTGGTGTCGTCATGACAAAGTGATCGACCCCAGCGCGATGACGCTGTATGCCGCGCGCATTCCCCAGGCCAGCCAGGTGATGCTGGAAGGCTGTGGACACATGTCATTGATGGAGCGGCCGGGCGAAACCGCAGAAGCGGTCGCGCTGCTGATCGAACACGGCGCGCCCCGGGCAGCGCCATGAGCATGCCCAAGAACAGTGCCTTGGCGCTCGCGCTGGTGTGCATGCTGTTGGGCGCCTGTGCGGGGGAAGATCCCGCCGCAGCTGCGGCTGCCGCCGCAGAACAGGCTGCGGCCCTGGAAGCGAAAGCGAACGAAAACGCTGCGGCTTTCGACGCCGCACTGCGTAGCCAGAACTGGGCGCTGGCCAAGGCCCAGGCCGATGTGCTCATGCATGATTACCCGGACAGTGACGCTGCGAAACGGGTCGGCGCCGAATACGACGGTGTCAAACAGAAGCTCGAAGACAGCCGGGAAGCCAAGCGCACCGCCGCGCTCTGGAGCTACGCGACCCAGAATGTAGAGGGCGGGCTGCAGCGCTCCTCGGCGATTTACGCCAAGGACAATGTCGATGTCGACGGCACCGGTCCCACACAGGTGCGGTTGATCTTCCGCGATCACCCGTCGTGGGGGCGAAGCAGCTATCTCGTGCTGCAGACCGGCGACTTCAACTGCTATCGCGGCTGTCGCGTGCAGGTGAAGGCCGACGATAAACCGGCGAAGTCATTGCCCGGTACACGTCCGGACACCGACGAAGCCATCGCGATGTTCATTGAAGACGAACGCGCGCTGTGGAAGATGACCAAAGGCGCGAAAACGCTGGAAATCGAATTCCCGGTCAAGGGCCTCGGCAAGCGCAGCGCGGTGTTCGAGGTCGGTGGCCTCGATACGAGTCAAATGCCGGGTTGGTGATCGGGCCTTGGGTTGGCCGCGGATCGGGCACATAATTGACCGATGAATATCCGTTCCGACAATCCCGAACACGGCTTCCAGTTCCCCGGCGTCTTTGAAATCACCGCGATGGGGCAGTCCGGCGTCGGTCTGGAAGAGCGCATTCCGGCATTGCTGGAAGCCATCGGCATCGTGGTGCTGCGCGAGACAGTGGCAGCGCGGAACTCGTCCGGCGGAAAATTCGTATCGATCCGGTTGAGCTTCCACGCCGAAGACCGGGAACGTTACGAGGCGGCCCATGAGGCGCTGCGGACGGAACCGAGCATCAAGTGGACGCTGTAGTGAGCGAGGCAGGGACGATGGTCCGTGATCTCGGGCGTGCAGCCTACGAGCCGGTCTGGCGTGCCATGCAGGGTTTTACCGATGCCAGAACCGCTGACACCCCCGATGAACTCTGGCTGGTCGAACACGACCCGGTGTTCACGCTCGGTCAGGCCGGCAAACCCGAACACGTGCTGATGCCGGGCGATATTCCGGTGTTGAAGGTCGATCGCGGCGGTCAGGTCACGTACCACGGCCCCGGCCAGATCGTGGCCTACCCGCTGCTGGACCTGAAGCGGCTGAAGGTCGGCGTACGCGACTATGTCTGCAGGATCGAGCAGGCGGTGATCGACACTCTCGATCACTGGAACATCGATGCCCGGCGACAGGAAGGCGCGCCCGGTGTCTACGTCAACGGCGCCAAGGTCGCCGCGCTCGGTATCCGCGTGCGTCGCGGCTGCACCTTTCACGGGCTGGCCTTCAATATCGACATGGATCTGGCGCCCTACCATCGCATTAATCCCTGCGGCTACGCTGGGCTGCAGGTCACCTCGATGCTGGACCTGGGCGGCCCTTCCGGCCTCGACGCAGTCAAGCCCGTGCTGCTGGAGCAACTGGCCGCGCAGTTCGGCTTGCAGCTGCAGACCGCGCCGCCGCCCGATCTTGCCGCACTCTCTTCCTTCACTGCCGCTGCTGCGGCGACCCAGGCCGCCTGATGTCCACACCGACGCCCACCGAGAAAACCATTCCGCTGACCATCGTCGGCGATACGCCGGCATCGCAGGAGCCCGGTCGGCTCGAACCGGGCGCTAAACAGGTCGCAGGCGACAAGATCGCGCGCTCGCCGGTGCAGTTCGCCGATGCACCGATGCTGCGCAAACCTTCATGGATCCGGGTGCGGATTCCTTCGGGCAACGCGGTGCAGAACCTCAAGGCCAAGCTGCGCGAAAACCGTCTGGTCACGGTCTGCGAGGAAGCCAGCTGCCCGAACATCCACGAATGTTTCAGTCACGGCACCGCCACGTTCATGATCCTCGGTGAAGTCTGCACCCGGCGCTGCTCGTTCTGCGACGTCGCCCACGGCCGACCCAAGCCGCCGGACGCCGACGAGCCGCTGAACCTGGCGCGCACCATCGCCGACATGGGTTTGAAATACGTGGTGGTGACCAGCGTCGACCGCGACGACCTCCGCGACGGCGGCGCCCAGCATTTCGTCGACTGCATCGCCGCCGTGCGCGAGCACAGTCCGGCGACGAAGATCGAAATCCTGACCCCCGATTTCCGCGGCAAGGGCCGGATGGAGCGTGCGCTTGAAATCCTGGCGACCAATTCGCCGGACGTGTTCAACCACAACCTCGAAACCGTGCCCGAGCTGTACCGCAACGTGCGTCCGGGCGCCGATTATCAGTGGTCGCTCACGCTGCTGCAGCAGTTCAAGGCCCAGCATCCGGGCGTGCCGACCAAGAGCGGCATCATGCTTGGCCTGGGCGAAACCATGGAGCAGGTGCAGGGCACCCTGCGCGATCTGCGTGCGCACGATGTCGACATGATTACCATCGGCCAGTACCTGCAGCCCAGCGCGCATCACCACCCGGTGATACGTTACTGGACGCCAGACGAGTTCAAGGCGCTGGAGGTCTACGGCATGTCGCTGGGCTTCACTCACGTCGCTTCCGGCCCGATGGTGCGCAGTTCCTACCATGCCGACCGTCAGGCGGCCGAGGCGGGTCTTGTTGCCTGAGTTGTTCATATCACGTCGCTGCATCCTGCAGACATCGCTGGACGTATCGAAGATGAACAGGAGCTCGACCGATCGTCGGTCCGCGCCATTCCGCCGGTCGGTCATGACCTTAAGCGGTGTGTATGCGATGAAACTTTCGGTACTCTCCAGAGTCGTAATCTGAACATCGCGGCGCGCGGCGGTTCCCACCGCGTTTGCCAGCCTTCCATGCCGGCCCCCACGCCAGCTCGAACCACGAGACCGCTGATGAAAGTCGCAAAAGCTCTTCCGGTTTCCCTTCTCGCCCTCGCGCTGACCGCGCCGGTGGCGTGGCTGACGGCGCAGGCCGATGCTGGTAATCCCAGTGCCGAGCAGGCGACCGCCGCGAAGTTGGTGTACGGCCTGTTGTCCGACAGCCGCTATGCGTATCGGCCGCGCGCGCTGGACGACAATCTCTCCGCCGAAGTCTTCAAGCGTTATCTCGAATCGCTTGATCCCGGCAAGCTCTTCTTCACCGCTGCCGATATCGACAAGCTCACCGCGTACCGCTCGAAACTCGACGACGCGATCAAGAGCGGTGAAGTGGCCCCGGCCTTTGAAATGTTCTCCCTGTACCAGCAGCGCGTGAACGAGCGTGTCGCGCACGCGCGTGAACTTCTGGGCAAGGATATTTTCACTTTCGACGGTGATGACCGTTGGGAATACGATCGCGAAGATTCGCCATGGGCGGCCAATACCGCCGAACTCGACGGGTTGTGGCAGAAATCGGTCCGCAACGATTGGCTGCGGCTCAAACTTGCCGGCAAGCCGCCGGCCGAGATCCGTAAGACGCTCGACAAGCGCTATGCCAACATGGCGAAGGGCGTGGCCGAGCTCAACGGCATCGATGCGTTCCAGACCTTCCTCAATGCCTACGCATCGTCGATTGATCCGCATACGGATTATTTCGACCCGCGCGCAGCCGAACGCTTCGAACAGAGCATGAGTCTGTCGCTGGAAGGCATCGGCGCCCAGTTGCAGAAGCAGGATGACGTGGTCGTGATCCGTGAACTCATCCCGGGCGGTCCGGCCGCGATGAGCGGCAAGTTCAAGGCCGGTGATCGCATCGTCGGCGTCGGCCAGGGCAAGAGTGGCCCGATGGAGGATGTGATCGGTTGGCGCATCGACGATGTCGTCGACAAGATCAAGGGCCCGAAGGGCACCCAGGTGCGTCTGGATGTCGTGCCTGCCGAGGCCGTGCTGGACAGCAAGCCGAACCAGATCGTGCTCAATCGCGCCAAGATCCGTCTGGAAGAGCAGGCGGCGAAGGGCGAAGTGTTGACGCTTCCGGCGGTGGATGGCCAGCCGGCACGCCGTATCGGCGTGATCAAGTTGCCCGCGTTCTATCAGGATTTCGAAGGCAAGCGCACCAACAGCGACGACTATGCGTCCGCGACCCGCGATTCCGAAAAACTGCTGCGCGGTTTCCGCACGCAGAAGGTTGATGGCGTGGTGATCGATCTGCGCAACAACGGCGGTGGTTCGTTGAGCGAGGCGGTGGAACTCACCGGATTGTTCATCGACAAGGGGCCGGTGGTGCAGGTCCGTGAATCCGGCGGGCGCGTGCAGGTCGACAGCGACGGCACTGCCGGCGTGGCATGGGATGGCCCACTCGCGGTGCTGATCAACCGTGGTTCGGCGTCGGCGTCGGAAATCTTTGCCGGTGCGATCCAGGATTACGGTCGCGGCCTGATCATCGGCGAAACCACCTTCGGCAAGGGCACGGTACAGAATCTGGTCGACCTCGACCGCTGGCCGATGAACGACGGCAAGAAATTCGGCCAAGTGAAGTTGACCATCGCCCAGTTCTTCCTGCCGGGTGGCAGCAGCACCCAGAACAAGGGCGTGGTGCCGGATATCGCATTCCCGGTCAGCGTCGATGCCAGCGAGTTCGGCGAGAGCACATACGACAACGCACTGCCTTGGACCCGCATCGCTGCCGTGCCGCACACCCAGTACGGCGATTTCGCGCCGTTGCTGCCGCAGCTGAAAGTGCTGCACGACAAACGCGTTGCGAAGGACAAGGAGTTCCAGTGGTGGTCCGAGGATATTGCGCAGTTCCGTGAGGAATCCGCAAAGAAGTGGATCTCGCTCAATGAAGCCGACCGCCGTGTCCAGCGCGACCGCGATGCCGCCAAGCGCAAGGTCCGTCAGGAAGAGCGCAAGGCGATGGGTCTGGATCTCGATCCGTTCGCGGAAGACACCGATGATGGTCTGACCTCGAACGAGCGCGATATCGCCAAGGACCGGGCTCGAGAAAAGGCGGCGGAACAGCGTCCCGATCCGCTGCTGCGCGAGACCGCTTCGATTCTTGCCGACGCAGTGCAGGTGCTGGGCAATGATCAGCGTCTCTCGGCGCAGGTGCTCCCGGAAGCCAAGACGCCGGGTCACTGGGCGGAGTAAGTTCGCCGCTGAGTTGCAGTACACGAAACGGGCCCGGAAGGGCCCGTTTCCATGTGGGAGTCGAGGCGCGCAACAAGGTCGATGAACGCCTGTTGATGGCATCACAGGCGCAAGAAACGGATAGCGGCTGCCCGTCGTGGCCATTAGTCTTTCCGGCATGCACAACGCCGCCCAGGATCCACTCGACACCGTCCGCCGTCTGCTCGATGCCGGCGAGCCATCGTTGGCAGCATTGGCCGAGGCTGTCGGTCTGAGTGCTTCGCACCTGCAGCGGCGGTTTCGTGCCCGCTACGGCATCAGTCCGGCCGAATATCTCGCCCAGCGCAAACTTGGCACACTCAAGGCCGCGCTGCGCGAAGGCAGTGATGTCAGCGCCGCGCTCTACGATGCCGGTTACGGTTCGCCTTCACGGGTTTATGAAGCGGGTGCCGCGAAACTGGGGATGACGCCTGCGCGTTATCGCGCAGGCGGCAACGGCGAGGACATCCGCTGGAGCATTGTCGACACCGCATTGGGCCTGGCCGTCATCGCCACCACCATGCGCGGCATCTGCATGGTCGAACTGGGCGACGACCCGGATACGCTTGCCGGCAGGCTCCACGCCGAATTTCCCAACGCACGCCTGCAGCAGGTCGATGCCGGTCGCGATGAATTCCTCGCGCCGCGCGTGCGTGCGGTGGCCGAGGTGCTTTCGGGCAAACTTGCGCAGGATGTGGCGATTCCGGTTGATCTGATCGGCACTGCATTCCAGAAGCGCGTGTGGGATGCGCTGATGAAGATTCCGTCCGGTGAAACCCGCAGCTATGCCGAATTGGCCGCTGCGCTGGAGGCACCCAACGCGACACGCGCGGTTGCCAGTGCCTGTGCCCGTAACCGTGTCGCAGTCGTTGTTCCTTGCCATCGGGTGATCCGTGGTGACGGTTCATTGGGAGGGTATCGCTGGGGGCTGGTGTTGAAGCAGCAGATCCTGAGTCGCGAACGCTCGGTTTGAATGCCGCCGTTGGCGCCCGCGCCGATATTCGGTGCCTCCGTGAGTGCAACAGCAGTGTTCCGCTGGCAAGGCTCATCGGCGCGGACGCAAGCGTAGAATGAGATTCCACCGTCGCGATGCGATGGTGTCTCGGTTTTCCCTCTTCTTCCCACGAGCACAGCGATGGCGACTCCATCTGCGGCAGCCCCGCGCCCTGCCTCCGCATTCGCGATCGCACTCGCATTGACTTCGGTCTATCTGATCTGGGGTTCGACGTATCTCGGTATTCGTTTCGCATTGGAAGGCGGCTGGCCGGCGATGATCGGTGTATCCGGTGGTCGGATGCTGGTCGCCGGTGTGTTGATGTATGCGGTGCTGCGCTGGCGTGGTGTGGCCGCGCCGACGCGTGCGCAGTGGCCGTCGATGGTGGTGATGGGATTCCTGATGATGCTGCTCGGCAACGGCATGGTGGTGTTGGCCGAAGAGCACGTGTCCTCGGGCCTGGCGGCGATCGCGATCGCTTCGATGCCGCTCTGGATGGGTCTGTTCGGCGCGATGTTCGGGCGTCACCCGAGTCGCGGCGAATGGTTCGGCATCGGTATCGGTTTCGTTGGTGTGCTCTGGCTCAATGCCGGCACCAGTCTGTCGTCCGCGCCGAGTGGCCTGGTGCTGTTGTTGATCGCACCGATCGCCTGGGCATTCGGTTCGGTGTGGTCGCGCGGCCGTGATCTGCCGGCTCCGTTCATGGCTGCGGCCGGGCAGATGATCTGTGGCGGCCTGATGCTCGTCGTGCTTGGTTTTGCGCGGGGTGAGCACTGGCCGTCGGCGCCCACGACCCACGGCACGGCTGCGCTGGTCTACCTTGCGATTTTCGGCTCGATCGGCGGCTTTGGCGCCTACATCTGGCTGTTGAATCACGTGCGGCCGGCGCTGGCGTCCAGCTATGCCTTCATCAATCCGCCGATTGCGGTGTTGCTGGGGGCATGGCTCGGCCACGAAACCTTCAGTCTGCATGATCTTGGCGCGATGGTCGTGATCCTGCTGGGCGTGGTGGCGATCACCCGGGCCAAGGCGCGCGCCGCATGACCTCGACCATGGATCGCAAAGGTCTGCTCATCGCCGCAGGCGCGTTCGTGTTGTGGGGAACGATGCCGCTGTACTGGCATCTGCTCAAGGGGGTGCCGTCGCTGCAGATCGTCGCGCATCGTGTGGTCTGGAGCGCGGTGTTGGTGGCGGCCTGGCTGCTGCTGACGCGGGGGCGAGGCTGGTTCGCGGCGATCCTCGCGCAGCCGCGCCTGGCGAAGATGCTCGCTCTGAGTGGCGTGTGCATCGGCATCAACTGGGGCCTCTACATCTGGGCGGTCAATGCGGGCCATATCGTCGAAAGCAGTCTCGGTTACTTCATCAATCCCTTGCTGAATGTGGTGATCGGCACGCTGTTCCTACGTGAACACCTGAATCGCGTGCAGTGGATATCGGTCGCACTTGCTGCGATGGGCGTGCTCTGGCTGACGTTCAACTACGGCAGCTTCCCGTGGATCGCATTGACGCTGGCTGGATCGTTCGGCCTGTACGGCGTGATCCGCAAGCTCGCGGCCGTCGACTCGGTGTCTGGTCTCGGCGTGGAAAACACGGTGTTGCTGCTGCCGGCGCTCGGCTATCTGTTGTGGGCTGAAATCAGCGGGAAGGGTGGTTTTCTGCCGATCAGCGGCAGCGGCGATTGGGGTCTGGGTGTCGATGCGCTGTTGATCTTCGGCGGCGCGCTGACCGCGCTGCCGCTGATCGCATTCTCGTTCGCGGTGCGGCGCGTGGCGCTGTCCACCATCGGGCTGATGCAATACATCGCACCAACCATGCAGTTCCTGATCGGTGTGCTTGTTTTTCACGAAGCCTTCGACCGCGACCGTGCGATCGGTTTCGCCATCATCTGGATCGCGCTGGCGATCTTCGCCGCAGACAGTCTCCGCCGGGCGCGACGCGCTGCGCGTTGAGTTGAATCGAAAACGCCCGGCTTCGGCCGTAATGCCAGTCACTTAAGCCCGAAGCCAGGGGCGTGAAGTGAAAGGCGTGGTGAGTACGCAATTTTTCCTGTGCCATCGTCAGCATGAACGGGCATGCCGCCGTTGAAGGGGCGCTGTGGCATTCGGCGTAGGGATGCCACAGTGCGCCCCTCATCCGCCCTTCGGGCACCTTCTCCCCGCATCGCGGGGAGAAGGAATACATCACGCTCGCTGCGGTGCAGGGAGCGTCAAGGCAGCTGCGTTGCTGACTCCCGCATCGAGAGGAGTGCTGATCAATGTCCTTCTCACCGCAAAGCGTAGGAGTGCTGATCAATGTCCTTCTCTCCGCAAAGCGGGGAGAAGGTGGCCGGAGGCCGGATGAGGGGAAAGACCGGAGATGCTCAACTGACTGGCATTACGGCTTCGGCCGGGCGTTTTCGTGTGCATCGATGGTGGAATCACGCGCCGCGCAAGGCGTCCGTGACAGGTTGTCGCGCGGCACGCAACGCGGGGAACAGGCCGCCGACCAGACCGATGCCCAGCGCCCATTTCAACCCGGCCCACAGTAGCGCCGGCGACACCTTGAACTGGAACACCACCTGGCTGAAATTGTTGCCCAATGTCGACACCTGATAGCCGTTGAATACGAGCCAGGCGATCAGTGCGCCCAGCGCGCCGCCAAGGAAGGCGAGCAGCATCGTTTCCATCATGACTGCGACCACGACCGGCACGCCCCGGAATCCGAGTGCACGCATCGTCGCGATTTCGCGCGCACGGCCGGCGACCGCAGCGAACATGGTGTTGAGTGCGCCGAAGACCGCGCCGATCGCCATGATCGAGCCGATCACGATGCCGAGCACCTTGATCATTTTCGTCAGTCGTTCGGACTGCTTGCCGTAGTAGTCGCGCGTGGTGAGTGCGTCGAGTTTCAGTCGCGGATCGGCGGCGAGTGCGGCCTTGAGCTGTTTGAAGCCGCTCTTGCCGTCCAATTTGACCGTGACCGACTGGAACGCCTGGCGGTTGTAGGTCGAGGCCAGAACTTCGCTGTCGGCCCACAGTTCGGAATCGTGCGAGTCGCCGCTGGCGAATTTGCCGACCACGTCCCAGCGCTGGTTGGCGAGCGTGATGCTTTGGCCGACTCGGATGCCGCGGAACTGATTCATCGCCCCTTGGCCGACGACGAGTTCGCGCAGTCCGGAGGAGAACTTCCGTCCCTCGACGATCTTCAGCTGCGGGCGCAGTTCCCAGCCCTGTTCGCCGACGCCGCGCAGCTGTGCATTGGCGTCGGTGCCATCGCTGCGGCTTGGCAGGTTCACCACCTGCGACAGTTCGGGAGACACCAGTGGTCGGCCGTTCCTGCCCTTGGCGACACCGGCCAACGAGGTGATCAGCGGGATCTGGTCGCGGGTGATGACCGAATTGGTTTCTGCCTGCGAACCTCCGCGCAGAATGATCGCGCGGTCGTCGCTGCCGGTGCCCTTGAGCGTTGCCTGGAAGCCTTCGCCCATCGCCAGCATCGCAACCAGCACGCCGACCACGCCGGCGATGCCGATCACGATGACGCTGGACGCGCCCCAGCGCTGCGGCAGGCTGCTGATGCCGATGTTGGCAACCGCCAGCGTCTGCTGTCCGCGCTTGGTCAGCAGCAGCCAGGCGACCAGCACCAGGACAGCTGCAAGCACGCCGTACCACGGCAGCATCGTCCATCCCGCGAGTCCGGCGGCGAGCAACAGCACGATGCCGAGATTGCCCAACCATGTCTTGATGCGATTCATCAGTGTGAGTCCTCTCTCAGCGCCCGGCGAGGGCATCGACGATGTTCAGGCGCATGGCACGCAGCGCGGGCAGCAGACCGATGATCACGCCGATCGCCAGCATCAGTCCCAGACCGATGGCCCACGTCTGTGGCAGCACGGTCGGCAACTGGATCATGCCGTCGCTCGCGGCGCTGATGCCCGGCATCATGAGTGCGGCGAGGCCCAGGCCGAGCGTGCCGCCAAGCACGATCAGCAGCACCGCTTCGGCCAATACCAGCCACAGGACGCTCTGGTTGGAAAAGCCGATCGTCTTGAGCACCGCCAGTTCCGGGATGCGTTCGCGCACCGCTTGCGCCATCGTGTTGCCGGTCAGCAGCAGTAGCGTGAAGAACACCGCACCCATGATCGCGGTGACGATCAAGCCGATGTCGGCGAACTGTTTTGCGAAGGCCTGGTTGAACGCCTGCTCGGTCTGGGTCTTGGTTTCGTGGTCCGAGTTGGCCGAGAGCGCATCAATGGCCTTGGCGACGCGATCTGCGTCATCGGCGTTGTCGAGTTGCACGACATACCAGCCGACCCGACTCTTGACGTAATCGTTGGACTCGTCGAAATACTTCCAGTGGAACCAGAGCTGGTTTTCCTCGCTTTTGCGCTTGCTGTCCTTCACGGTGTAGATGCCGGAGAGTTTCAACGGCCAGGCATTGCTGCCTTTCTGCGGAAAGATCGTCGCTTCCAACGGGATGATGTCGCCCACTTTCCAGCCATGGCGTTTCGCCAGCGACTCACCCACGATTGCACCGCTGCGATCTGCATCGAAAGCTTTCCGCTGTGCCGGAGGCAGAACGTATTCTGGATACAGGTCGAGATAGTCCGGGCCGACCGAGAAGTTCGGGAAGAAATTCTTCGGGTCGCGATAGATGCCGCCGAACCACGCGGCATACGACGCTTTTCTCACGCCGGGAATGGCTTCGATCTGCGACAGCAGGCTGTAGGGCAGCATCTGCGTGATCGACAGGCGCGACGACACCACCATGCGATTGGCGCCGGAGACGGTGCCGCCGGAATTGAACGCGACACGGACGGAGTCGAGCATTCCGAACAACAGGAAGGCAGCGATCACCGAGAGCAGGGTGAGCAGGGTGCGGGTCTTGCTGCGGAACAGCGCGGCCCAGATGAGATGGAGATATTTCATGGCGACCTCGTGAACGTTGCGGACGGACGCATCGGAATCGGTGCCGGTATGGGGGCCGGTCCCGGGACCGGCATCAGTGCTCTGCGCCGTCGCCGGCGAATGTGCCCTTGTCGAGGTGGATGGTGCGGCGTGCGTGATCAGCGGCCTTGGGATCATGCGTGACCATGATGATGGTCTTGCCGTGGTCACGGTTGAGCGACTGCAGCAGCGCGAGGATTTCCTCGGCGGACTGGCGATCGAGATCGCCGGTGGGTTCGTCGCAGATCAACAGGGTCGGGTCGGACACGATCGCGCGCGCGATCGACACGCGTTGCTGCTGGCCGCCCGACAGTTCGTTCGGGCGGTGTTTGCCGCGATCCGAAAGGCCTACCAGCTGCAGCGCGATCTCGGCGTTGTGTTTGCGCTGCGCGCCATTGAGCCTGGTCAGCAGCAGCGGCAGTTCGACGTTCTTCTGCGCGGTCAGATTGGGCATCAGGTTGTAGAACTGGAACACGAAGCCGACATGGTTGCTGCGCCATTCCGAGAGCTGGCCGGAGCGCATCTGGTCGATGCGTGAACCGTCCACCGTAATCTCGCCGGAGGTGGGCGAATCGAGCCCGCCGATCAGGTTGAGCAGGGTGGTTTTACCGGAGCCTGACGGCCCCATCAGCGCGACGAAATCACCCTTGGGGATGTCGAGATCGATGCCATGCAGCACTTTGACCTTCTCGGTGCCGCGCTGGTAGGTCTTGGTGATGTTGCGGAGCGAAACCAATGCGTCCATTGACGGAATCCTCAGGTGTTGAACGGTCGTGCTGAATGGCAGCGGCGAAGCAATCCGAAATGGTTTGAACGCGAAGATTTATTCGCTTTCCGAATCGGTGTCTGCGGTGGGAGCGACCCGGATGCGGGCGCCATCGACAATGCTTTCCGAAGGCTCGATGACGACGGCTTCACCGCCGGCAAGGCCGTCGAGAACTTCGCGGTCATCGCCGAGCGTGCGGCCGAGTTTGAGCGTGCGCTGCTCGACCTTGTCGCCCTGGATCACGAACGCGACGTCGGCATCGCCACGCGACACGATCGCGGTGCTGGGCGCGAGCACGCCTGGCTTGGCGTTGGTCGCGGCGGC
>JBGSID010000295.1:0-16864 GCA_041751895.1 Lysobacteraceae bacterium
GACGCGGCGCGCGCGGGCGGTGACAAGGCGTCGGATATTGTGTCTGCGGTGTCCGACCGGGCGCGGCAGATCGCCTGCGACACGGGCGAGACGCTTGCCGATACGTCCGCAAAAGTGCGTGTGGCGGCGGGCGCCGTGGACGCGAAGGTGGAGGAACTGAAAGCCGATGCCGTGATCGCCGCCCGAACGGGCGAAGGCGTGGCTTGGCAGATTGTGGCGAATCTCGCGCCGGACGGCAGCACGCTGGAACGCTGGGCCGAAGCCAAGTCCGACGAAACGATCCAGGCGAACCTACGCACGGAACGCGAGGCCGACACCGCCGCACAGGCCGCCAAACAGGAAGCGGGGCGCGATGCCACCGCGATTCGTGGCGCGGCCGACGATACGTGCAACGTGCTGGAAACCATCCATGTGACAGGCGTTCGGGTGCAACGCGACACGGTGGAGACGGCGACGACGTTCGTCGATACGACGCTCGACGGTGCGGGCAATCGTGTGAAGTCGGCGACAGAGTATGCCCCCGCAGCCGGTGGGGCGCTGGGTGGCACCGTGGCCGCCAACGCCTACCTCAACCCAATGATTCCGACGAGTACCCCGACGCTTGCCGAACTGGAGCGAACCGCCCCCGAGTTGTTCAAGAACGCCGGACCAGCAGGCGCGGAAGCAACCGAGCGTCACCTGATGCCCGCGACCGTGTTACCGAGCATGCAACTCTCCACGGACGCGATGGAGGCGGAAGCGAAGCAATGGCTCAACACGCACCAGCGCGCGCAGCCTGAGCCGACGCGCGCGCCCGACATCACCGACCGTAATCACCCCGGCCACGAACGCTATCAGCAGGCGCTGGACGCGATAGAGCGTTCGCCGAATATCCCTCCCGGCACCTTCACCGGCGAACGTTTGCAGCAGGCCGCCGCCAATCTCGCCCAAATCAGCCTCACGGGCACGGCTCGCCCCCCTGTCCCTGCTGGACAAGACGAGGGGAACGGACGCCTGGATCGGATCGATTTTGTCGTCTTCAACAAGGACCGCAGCGGCCTCATCGCCGGTCAGGGCGCGCTTGATAATCCAACGAACAAACTGGCTCTCCTGCCGGCCGCACAGGACAACACCACGACGCTGACGCAAGCCTCGCAGCAGGTACAGGACACGATGACCCAACAGCAACAGCAGGCGCAGCAGGTGGCGCAACAGCCACCGACGCAGACGCAGGATGATCCGGCACCGAAAGGCCCGAAGCTGTAACGGACCCGAAACCGAGCCATCACACGGGCCACAGGAAAGGGTATGGACGATTGTTCCGACGAGGATATGGCCGCCCTGGCCAAAGCCCCACGCCCACGGCCGAGGATGCCGGTGGGGCAGGCGTTGCCCCCAGGCTGCGAAGACTGGACGCTTGAGCACCTGCGCGGCCAACCCTTGCCGGAGGCCAAGGCCCTCGTCTACGTGCTGGCCTACGCGCGGCAGCGAAAACTCTTCGTCGACGTCGCACAAGATGTGGTGGAAGCCGATGACATCCGATACAGGATTGAGCGCGCGCAACTGCGTCAGTCGGGCAAACGCGGCCTGACGCCGCTGTACTGGGTCTACGCCGAATGCCATCCAAGCGAGGACGCCGCCTACACGCGTTGCGCCGAAATCAAATCGATGCCGCATGCGTGGCAGCGACGCCTCATCGATCGCTTCAACCCGACATGGTTAAGCCTCGCCAACGAACTGATCGCCTTTCCGTGCAGTCGGGACGGCATCGGGGAAGAGGGCGTGGTGATGCTTCCCGAAGGTCAACATGCGACATCGCCGACGCCAGGACGCTGGTGGATACCGCCTGTGAGTGCGCAGGTTCGCGCGAACGCGCTCTGGTTACGCGCTGCCGACACGCGCGAGCCAGTAGCGGCCGCGACCGTTTCAACCCTGGATGGTTGAGCATCGCCAATGAACTGATCGCCTTCCCGTGCAGCCGCGATTGCATTGGGGAACAGGGCTTGGTGACGCTTTCCGAACCGGGGCAGGCGTCCGATCTGGCGTAGGGACGATGCGAGAGCAAGACCATGGGTAGCTGAATGCCATAGGTGAGCCGCAGGGTCAGGGAGGCTGCGGTGTCGGGCGAATGGAGAGATTCAGATCGGAGATTATTCATCAATGCCGACTTGCCTAGCCCCGCATCATTGTGCGTATATTTGTGCGTACCCGCATAGATTAACTTCATATTGCATTGTTTTATATGAATAAAAATCACTTATACGGGTCTTCTCCTGGCACCATATACCAAAGAAAAAAGCCGCAGAAATGCGGCTTTTTTCTTGCCTGACGTTTTTCTTGCCTGACGCATAACCAGCCCGGTGTCCGAAGCCCCCGTAAAACGGGGGCCCGGATAGCGGCATCAATTGCCGGCAGTACCGTTGAAGTACTTGCTGCTCAATGCATACGCTTGCGCACCGATCTTGCGGCCGAGCTTGAGACCCTCGACATTGCCATCCCGGAAGTGGATGCCGCCATAAAGCCGCGAAATACCGGCCTCATCCGCAGCGGCTGTGAAAGTCGACCAGCGCAGCGTCAGGTCCTTTGCCGGCACGCGACCCGGTTCGACAGCAGAGCTCCCAGCGGCGATCGTCGCCGAGCCGTTGAACACATCGCTACCCGTGTACAGCTTCAGTACTTCCGCAGCAGCGGAGCTGAAGGTGCTGTGGCCCGACATGTACTCGGCGAACGGCGGGGTAACGACAGTCGCCGCCTGATAAGGCCGCCAGTTCTGGCCAAGGATCACACCGGTGCCAAGATTCTCACCCTTCCAGGCCACGATCGGACGGTTGTTGAAAAGCGCATGGATCGCACTGACCGGCCGCGCATAGTCGAACTGGCGCTTGTAACCCCACACCGAGATGCTGGCATCGAACATCGCATTCGTCATCGCGAAATGCATCTTCACGTCTTGCGAGAGGTTGTGGTGATCGCGGTTGGAGATGTCCTTGGCGAACAGCACCCAAGTACCCGGGGGCAGCTCCGAACCCGGGCCGTCAGCCCACCATTCGGCGATGGTCTTGGTTCGGTCGGTCAGTGTGGCGCTGTAGCCAAGGACTTCGATCGACTGCCGCCAGAACTCGAAGCTGCCCGCCGGTGCCGGCGTTTTCACCGGAAACTGGTTGTAGGTGGTCAATGCGAATGGTTTGACATTGGCCCAATGCGGGGTGAAGAACTTCTGGATGGTGAAACCACCGTTGCCATCTGGTACAGAAAGCGGCTGCCAGCGAGCGATGTTCACGATCTGGGTCGGCGTATTGACTGGCTGATAGCCGGTGTAATCGCTGTAGGCGCCGGGATGCAGGTCACCTAATTGGTTGGAGCCGTCGGTATGGCGAAATTCGATGACAGCGGCGGCGGCGACGTTGCCGATGCCCTGCGGCGTGGCGGTATTGCCGGTGGTGTCGGCCGGATCGTAGCCAAGGAGGGACATTTCGGCGTCGAACTGTGCCTGACGTGTCGGGAACAGATCGACCAGCACGCGATAGGCAGCGAAGCTCATGGCTTTGCGCCTATTTGCATTGTTACGTTCATTGCTGGGCCGGCGAAGTTCGCCACCGAGCTGAGTACCGTTGGCCTTGGCATCGTAGGCCGCCCAAGCGTCGTACATCGCAGTATTGGTGATCGCCAACGCGCGTGCGACCACGGTCGGGCCCGGCTTCGTCGTACGGATGGCTTCGAGGGCTTCGTCGTTCCAGTCGGTGACGACCGTAGCGGCTTGAGCGGCACCTGCAGTGCCCAGCAACATTACACAGGCCAAGGCAAGCTTGGTCCGGATTCCATGTTTCATGCTTTGAATTCCTAAAAATTGATGTCGATTGGCGTGGCGCAAAGGCGCAGCTCCCCACTGCTGTCATGCGCTGTCGCGCAATTGGCTGCCTTCCCAAAGCCACGGTGTTGATGATGCCCATCCGTGATGAATCTCACAATCCCGATTCCGTTATATGTATTAGGTCGGGACGAGGACGCCGGCCTCCGGGCGTCAGCCACAGGAACGCGATAGGCGACGCCCGGAGGCCAAACGGCTTCCATTTGCCACCATGGCCTGCCTGTCAGGCGGGCTGTGATGCCAGTGACCCGCCTGCCGAATAACGCCTGAGCAACAGGATCGAGAGCAACAGAATGGCCATGGGCAACAGGGTGAGATAGAACGCCGCCTGTCCGCTGATCCGGGCAAACATCTGCCCGGTGATGAAAGAACCCGTCGTACCGCCCAGCGCCGAGAACACCACGATAAGGCCGGTCATGGCGGCATGACGCGACTTCGGCAACGCGCTCAGGACCACGGAATTGATCGCCGGATAGATCGGTGCCAGGAACAGCCCGATCAACGGCAATGCAAACGCTGCCAACGGGGCATGCCGCCAACCATCGAAGACCGGCGGCGCGACGTGGGCGGACAGCGGCAATACCAGCAGCATCAATACGGCTGTCGCCACGAGGCACACCATCAAGAGCACATGCCAGGGCATATAACGCAGCACGACCCCTGCCCCGAGTCGACCGATCGCCGTGAACGCCGCAAACAGGCTTGCCATCTGCACGCTGGTCACTGTCGACAGATGCAGGATGTCGGCATTGAAGGTGGGCAGCCACGTCCCGATGCTCTGCTCGATGAGCACATACAGAAACGCGGACAGCAGAAAGACCATCACAAGGGGAAATGCGATCAGTCGGAGCATATCGGCGAACGACTGCGCGGCAGCGACATGCTGCTCACCCTGCGCCTGTCGTTCGTCCAGACGCGTGGTCGCGAGCAGCGCGATGACTGCGAGGCAAGCGGCAGCGAGCCACCCGTACACCTGCAACCAGACCGGATCCGTCGGCTCGCTCTGACGGTGGATGAATACGCCGAACAGCCAAGGCCCGGCAAGCACGCCGAGCATGAAACAGCCTTCTATGGTGCTGGTCAGACTGGCATGACGCTTACCGTCGTCGGTCAGCAGGCCAATACTGGAATACACCGAGACCTTGACCAGAGCGAAGCCGACGCCTGTCGTCACCAGCATCACCTTGGTCATCCAGAAGGCGTTGAACAGCGGCATCGCCACGCAGGCACCTGCCACGAGCGCAAGCGCCAGCATCATCGACCTGCGGTATCCCAGCCGGGGCAACAACGAGGCCACGAGAAACGACACGACCGCGATCGGAAGATCCTTGAAGCCATCGAGGAAGCTCGTCGCCTCTTTGCTCGCGCCCATGCTCTGCTGCGTCTGCAGGATCAGGGTGCCGACGCTGTTGAGCAGGACCGCGAAGATCGCGTAGGTCAAGATCATCGCCAGGATCATGCGGGATCGGGTCATAGCGGTTCCGTGATGAATGATGATGATCGCTGCGTTGCTCACACAGCGATTGAGCGCAATGGAGCCCTGATGCACGCCGTATGACGCACATCAGGGCCGACATCCGGGAACGCATTCCGGACGTCGCATTCTTTCCCGATGGAACAGGATGCCCGCGTGTTACCACCGATAGATCGCGGACACCTGATACGACGCGCCTTCGATCGGCCGCCCCATGAAGACACCGCCACTGGTGGCATTGCCGATCACACGGGCATTGCCCTCGGTCAGACCGATTTCATCCGTGACATTGCGCCCATTGAGCGTGAATTCCCATTGCTCGCCGACATGCATGCTCGCGCCGACGTCCCACGTGTCGTAGGTAGGAAGCACCTGTCCATTGGCAGGATCCGAAAACCGGTCACCGACATGGGTATAGGTGGAAAACACTTTCAGATCGCCCCAGGGTAGCGTCCAGTAGTAACTGGGCGTCAATCTGGCACGGAACTTCGGCTGACGTACGACCTGATTGCCGCTGAAGTTGCCGAATTTGCCATAGTCCGCATTGAGCCAAGTCGCGGTCCAGGCCAACTCGAAACCATCGGCGGGACGCCACGCGCCTTCAAACTCAAGGCCTTTCGCACTGGAATCGCCGATGATGACGATGTTGTTGCCACCCTGATCGAACGCCTGGAACGGCAGACCGACGAAATCATTGTAGAACGCGGTTAGATACAGCTCGTAGCCTTCGCCACCCGCTTTCAACCCGACCTCATACTGGTCGATTTCCTGCGTGTCGGTCGCGCCGTCGCGCAGGTTGTCGAACGACGGGAATTTGAAGCCGGAGTTGACCCGCCCGAACAGGCTCATGTTGTCGTTGAGCTTGAAATTCACGCCTGCGGTCCACGACACATGATCGTCGTTCTGATCAATACTGCGAGGATTCGTCGCGACCGAGGTGTTGTTGTCGTACAGCGTATTCGGATCGCCATCGAGATCAACACTGACCGGATCGATCACGGTGCCGTCGATCTCCTGCCGCTCCCAGCGGAACCCCGCATCGAAGCGGACACGGTCGTTCATCGTCCACTCGTCAGTGACGAACGCCGCGATATTCTGGCCGTCATAGTCGCCGCGGATGCTGTAGAAGGACGTGCCGACGAAGCCATCGCGGGTCGCGACCTGTCCATTCGAAAGATCCAGATCCACGCGCCGCGCATGATTCTCGGCAGTCAGCAGCATGTTGTTGCCCAGCCACCAGCGGTCTTCCGATGAGTAGTTCGCATAGTAAGTGCCGAACGTGAGCGTATTGCTCTCGTTGAGATCAATGCTGAAACGCAGGTCGTTGGTAAAGGACTTGAGCTTCTTGTCCACCACCCACCAGCCTGCGGTCAACACCTGTTGATCCTGTGCAACAGCACCACCGCCGTTGACGTACGTACCCGTCGCGGTGACACCAGCACCGTATGTGCCCGTGACAAAATCCGAGAGTGCCTGCGGATTGGACCCAGTGAACAGACCATTGGTCGGCGCATCGCCATCAAGGAAATTGAAACGGTCACTGATCGTCCAATCGCCCACATACCAGTCGAGCGACCCACCGAACACCGTGATATCGACACCACGGCCGTCGGCAAGATCACGCGTCATGGTGCCGTTGCCGATGCCGGTCGGCAACGTGACCCTGCGGAAATCGTTGCCGATCAACGTGCCGCTGGTGGCATCGATTCCGGGGAAGCTCGATATATCATCGCCATTGTTGCGCGAAAGCAGCGGAATACCGGTGTAGAACACGTTCTTGTCGTTGGTGTGGCGCAGATAGGCGGTGAATTCGCCGCTGTCCCAACGCTTGGATACCGTACCGCCGAACTGCCCGCCCTTTTCCGCAGGGAATCCCGTGCTGCGCACGCCATCGGTATCGCGATAGAAGCCACCGAAGCTGTAGTACCAACCCGTGTCCTTGCCGATCGGACCGCTGTCGAACACATCGATGCGACGCAGGCTGTCGCTACCGATGGTGGCGCGCACACTGCCCTCGTGTTCGTCGCCACCCTTCTTCTGGATGAAGTTGACGGTGACACCCGCCTGGCCATTGGAATAGATCGGGCTGGGGCCACCACGCAGGGCTTCGACGCGCTCAATGGTGTCGTCAAGTCTGAACAACGTTGTGTTTTCAAGGAACGACAGCGTCGGCGGCGGATAGATCGGCGAACCGTCCAACTGCAGCGTGAAGAACGGCGCATCGCCTTCCGACGGCATACCGCGCACGAAGACATTGGCGCCAGTGCCGCCACCGCTGGACTCGGCCCAGACGCCGGGCACGATCTTGAGCAGATCGGCGGTGCTGGTCGGTGCCGCTTCGTCGATCTGTTCGGGCGTGGCCGTCGTGATCGAGAAGCTTGCGTTGCGTTTGCTCAAACCCTTGAACTTGGCTGTACCGCTGACCACGATCATATCGAGCTCGCCGGGCTCGTTCGAGCCACCTTGTGGCGTCGCGTCCTGGGCGCTTGCCAACGCGGGTGCCAGCGCAGTTGCGATGGCCAGTGACAATGCATAGCGCATCGGAATCCTGTGTCGCATGATGTTCCCTCCTTCAATGAAATTATTGTGTGCTGCGTTGAATGTCGGCCGCGGCTTCTGTGTCCGCATCCCTCATCTGGAAATGAAATCGAAAAGTCTGAGCTCTGAGATTGCCGACACGACCGCATCGGCATGGAAGAGTGTCCGGGCGTCGCCAACCCCGATAGAAGCCATCCCTGCGGCATGAATAGCCTCAATACCTGCGACCGAATCCTCGACGCCGATGCACGCGGCAGGGGCTACGCCCAACGCATTCGCAACGGCGAGAAAAATTTCCGGATCCGGCTTCGCTCGCCCGATGGCTGACGCATCGGCGATGTAGTCGAAGCAGTCGACGATGCCGAGATTTTCGAGCAGCACCCTGGCATTGCGGCTGGCCGATGCCAGCCCGATCTTCAGGCCGCTCGCACGCGCCTGTGACAGCAATTCGCGCACACCATCAAAGAGATCCTGCGGGCCGTATCCATGGATCGCCTCAACGTAGTAACCGTTCTTTCGTTCGGCCATTCGGTTTTTTTCGTCGGATCCGAACGCACACGCCGCACGTTCCAGAATGATGTCGAGTGACGCCATTCTGTCGACGCCTTTCAACCGCTCGTTGACGATGAGATCGAATGGCACACCGATCTCATCGGCAAGTCGCTTCCATGCAAGGAAATGGGTTTGCGCAGTGTCGGTGAGTACGCCGTCGAGATCGAACACAAGCGCCTCACAATGACGCGGGTATTTGGCCTTTGCCAGGCCAGACAGATCGTCGAGCGGATGCACGACATCACACCCCGGTCTGAGCTCGAACGGCACACCACCATGATGGATCGTCAACGGTGCACCGGATTCCATCCGATACACGACCGATTCCCTGCCGACATCGAGCGTGAGCGTGCTCTTCCTCCACTGCAGGCTGAAGCCATAGCGCGACCACCCGTCCGGCAGGCTCGGAGAAAAATGCAGCGCAGCTTCGCGCACGCGAAGACCGCCGAAGCCCTGCACGAGCCCCAGCCAACTGCCGGCCATTGCCGCCATGTGTACGCCGTGCCCGGTATTGCCGTGCAGATCATCGAGATCGACCCGCAGGCTGCCCGTGAAGTAGTGCAGCGCCTTGTCACTGCGACCGACTTCTGCCGCGAGAATGCCGAACACCGGCGCGGACAATGTCGAATCGTGGGTGGTCACGGCTTCGTAGTAGTCGAAGCAGCGCTTCTTGCAGGCGATATCGGTGTCGTCTCCGGCCAGGACCAACGCCATGACCACATCCGCCTGCTTGCAGATCTGATACCGGTACAAGGTGAGCGGATGGTAGTCGAGCAGGAGTGGACGATGACCGCTCTGTTTCATCGGGAATGGCCAGCGTGGCTTCCCGAGGAAGCCATCGTCCTGGGCAAAGATCGCCTGCCGCTCGTCGTAACCGAGATACATCGCTTCCGCCGCGCGGCGCCACAACGCGACTTCTTCGACATCCAGACCGATCTTTCCGGCGATCAAGTCCAATGCATGCGGCCGCTCCATCCGCAATCGATCCCACACCGAAACCGCGCGCAGCAAGTGCTTCTTCGCCATGCGATTGGTGTAGTGATTGTTGTCGACGAGCGTGGTGTACTCATCCGGACCGGTGACTTCATGCAGACAGAAAGCGCCGGCCTTGCGCGGATTGAAATGACCGATCTGTGGCCAGATACGTGCGGTTTCGAAGAGGATTTCCGCACCCGCTTCCGCGATGAAATCAAAATCGTCGCTGGCGTCGAGATACAGACCGATGCCATACGCGACAGCGGCATTGATGTGATACGCCGCAGAACCGCTGGGATAATGCGCCGAACATTCGCCGCCGGCGATGGTGCGCCAAGGGTACAACGCACCTCGCGGATGGTTCATTTCCTTCGCGTGAGCGCGTGCGGCATCAAGCGTGCGATACCGGAATGACAACATCGCACGTGCCACCGCTGGCGCGAGGAACACCATCACCGGCAGCACGAATGCCTCGGTATCCCAGAAACAGTGGCCTTCATAACCTTCGCCGGTCAGTCCTTTGGCTGCCGTACCATCGATGCCGTTGCGCCCGGCCGACTGCAGCAGATGGAACAGATTGAAACGCAGCGCCTGCTCGACAGCAGGCTGACCGGAGATGGACAAGTCCGCGTGCTGCCAGAAGTCCGCAAGGGTCGCGATCTGTGCATTCGCCAGCGATGCGTAGCCACGTTCGCATGCCCTGCGCAGCACCGTCGCCGTTCGTTCCGGCAATCCGCCAGCGGATTCTCCGCAGGCATAGGCGACGAACTTCTCCAGGATGACTTCACTCCCCGGCGAGAGCTCACCTTCGTAACGTTGTTCGACATGGTGCATCTCGCGATCGACACCGACCATGCGAAGGCCTCCGCCGATCACATGCCGCTGCGCCGCGACCACATGCAAGCGGCCATCCCGCACAGACTGCCCCAGCCACGCCCAGGTGTCATCGGCGTAACGGCCTGTATCCAACACTCCCTCGCCGGCACCCGCACCGATGCGCGGATCGTCGCTCTGCGCGGCGGCCTGCTGCCCACCACGCACAGTCGAAATCAGTGTCATCGGCCCCGCATAGTCCACGGAATGGACGACGAAACGGATCGCCAGCAGATCCTCCTCATTCAGCGGAACGATTCTTTCTGCACGGATTTCGAGGGTCGCACCGTCGGCCGTACGCAGGCGCAGGCGCCGACGCAGGCAGCCTGTGCGGAAATCCAGCTCGCGCATGAAATCGAGCCACTCGGCGTCGAAGATGTCGAGTGGCTTTCCACCCAGCCTGATCTCGATGCCTTTCCCTTCCGCCACGGGCACGCGCGTGTCGGTATTGCGTGCGAAACCCGGCAGGCGCTCGTGGTAATGGATCGGTGTCTGCGCATAGACATTCGCCAGGAACGTCCCGTCGCTCGGGCTTGAGCTTTCCTCGAATCCGCCGCGCACGCCCAGCGAGCCATTCGCCAAGGCAAAAAGTGTCTGGTCCAGTGCCGCGCCATCCGCGTCGAATCTTGTCGAACGCAACACCCACGGGGCGTGCAACTCGCTCGTGTCGATCCGCGATTGTTCCGCTGCTTCAACCCTGTCTTGCGAATGATCCACCTGATGCCCTGTGTCCGCTTCCGACCTGTCCAGATCGCTCGGGGCGAACCCTATGGCGCGACTGTTATCGATGTCAAGTTATCGATAACAATGCATTGATCAAAGCAGATCATCGCGATCCAAAGCGCGATGGAGAATTCTTCAAGCGTCTGATTTAAATCAGAAAAAAGCGCAAACGAGGCATTTCACCACGGCGTTTCTCAAACTGCTGATTGCTGCGGCGCACAACCCGCATGCGCCTGCCGCTCTGAAATGCTGGCCGTCAGGTCGTGCGAAGGACGAGATGGGTCGGCAGCATTTCCGACGCACTCGACTCGCCGTCGATCAATAACAGAACCTTGCGGGCCAGCAATACACCCGCATCGACGAAATTCTGGTGGACCGAGCTCAACGGTGGGAGGTACGTCGCTCCCAACAACGTGTCGTCGTAGCCAACGACCGAAACATCCTCGGGGACACGTCGGCCCTGCTCGATGAGGGCACGGATGGCGCCAATGGCCAGCAGATCGCTCGCGGCAAAAACGGCATCGATCTGCGGATGCGCTTCCAGCAGTGCATGGATCGCATCGGCTCCGGCTGTGACCGTGAAGCTTGGCACCGACAACACCTGCGGTACGACATCGGCTTTTGCCAAGCCAGCGGAAAAGCCATCGAGGCGTTCGGCGAATTCGCCATGGGCCGAATCGCCCAGGAATGCCGGGTGCTGTCGACCGAGCGCGATGAATCGTTCGGCGACAAGCGCTCCGCCACCGAAATTGTCGCTGCCGACCACCACCTGCGACGCGTGGCGGCTGACTGCGCCCCACACCACCATTGGCCTGCCCCAGCGCTGCACTTCGTGCATGGCACCCTCATGTGCGCCTTGTCCAAGCAGGATCACGCCATCCGCGGCCATCACCGCCGGCGTGGCGGCGGCCTGCAGCGATGTCAGCAAGACGCTGTAGCCATGCGAGGTCAATTCCTGGGTAATGCCGCCCAGGAGATCGAGCGGATACGCCCCGGACATCTGCCGCTCCGCACTTGGGGTCATTTCCACGACGACCGCAACCGTCATGCTGCGTCGCAAGCGCAGATTGCGGGCACTGACATTGAAAGCGTAACCGTGCAGGCTCGCGATCTCGCGGATGCGGTCACGGGTTTCAGGATTGACCAGTGGACTGTCACGGAGCGCGCGCGAGACAGTGATCGCGGACACGCCAGCAATGGCAGCAAGGTCGGCCATCGTCGGGCCTGTCCCCGACGCGATCGCACTTTTGGTGGAACCTTTCTTCGAGCCCTGCTCATCCATGCACGGGGATCCGGCTCACATGGCATCCATGATCGCCCTTGGCGTAAGCACCGTTCCTCATGCATGCACGACAAGAACAGCGGACCGACCATCGAAACGAGTCGGGTGGCGCGTAATCGGAATGCGGGTCGAGAATCATGCGCGAAAATTACCCCATCGAACGCTGCGATGCGAGCGGCACGACCTCCAACAAGGGCTGGCGAGCGCCGTTGCGGCCACATCCAACTGGTAAGATTCCCGCTTCGATTCGACGGATTCCACGATGCCCGACACGCTCCGCCCCGCCTTCCACGGTTTCGAGCAGATTCCGCTGCGCGAATACGCCGAACGCGCCTATCTCGACTACTCGATGTACGTGGTACTGGACCGCGCCCTGCCCTTCCTCGGCGATGGCCTCAAACCGGTGCAGCGCAGGATCATCTTCGCGATGAGCGAGCTGGGCCTGAACGCCGGCGCCAAGCCCAAGAAATCCGCGCGCACCGTCGGCGACGTGATCGGCAAATACCATCCGCATGGCGACAGCGCCTGCTACGAAGCCCTGGTGCTGATGGCGCAGCCGTTCTCGTACCGCTATCCGCTGATCGAAGGCCAGGGAAACTTCGGCTCCAGCGACGATCCAAAATCGTTTGCGGCGATGCGTTACACCGAATCGAAACTCACGCCGATCGCGGAAGTCTTGCTCGGCGAAATCGGCCACGGCACGGTCGACTGGGTTCCCAATTTCGACGGCACGCTCGAAGAACCGACCTGGCTGCCGGCGCGGCTGCCGCATCTGCTGCTCAACGGCACCACCGGCATCGCGGTCGGCATGGCCACCGACGTACCACCGCACAATCTCAACGAAATCGTCAGCGCCTGCGTGCGCCTGCTCGACGATCCCGACGCCACCGTGCGCGACCTCTGCGAGCACGTGCGTGGCCCGGACTATCCGACCACTGCCGAAATCATCACGCCCATCGCCGATCTTCAGGCGATCTACGAGACCGGGCATGGCAGCGTCCGCGCGCGGGCAACGTACATCCGCGAGCAGAACAACATCGTAATCACCGCGCTGCCCTACCAGGTCAGCCCAAGCAAGGTCATCGAGCAGATCGCGCAGCAGATGCGCGCCAAGAAACTGCCGTGGCTGGAAGACCTGCGCGACGAATCGGACCATGAGAACCCGACGCGGATCGTGATGATCCCGCGCAGCAACCGCGTCGATGTCGAACAGCTGATGGGGCATCTGTTCGTCACCACCGACCTGGAGAAAAGCTACCGGGTCAACATGAACGTGATCGGCCTCGACGGGCGTCCGCAGGTGAAGAACCTGAAGATGCTGCTGTCGGAGTGGCTTGTGTTCCGCAGCGATACGGTGACCCGCCGCCTGAAGCATCGGCTGGAGAAAGTGGAACGCCGACTGCACCTGCTGGAAGGCCTGCTGATCGCATTCCTCAATCTGGATGAGGTGATCCGCATCATCCGCACCGAGGACGAGCCGAAGCCGGCATTGATTGCACGCTTCGGCCTGAGTGAAGATCAGGCTGACTACATCCTCGACACCAAGCTCAAGCAGCTCGCGCGTCTGGAAGAGATGAAGATCCGTGGCGAGCAGGACGCGCTCGCCGCCGAGCGCGACAAACTCGCCGCCATTCTCGACAGCAAGTCCAAGCTGAAGAAACTGGTCAAGGACGAACTGCTGGCCGATGCGAAGAAATTCGGCGACGCACGCATGTCACCGCTGGTCTCGCGCGAAGCCGCCCAGGCGATCGACGAGACCGAGCTGGTGCCCAGCGAACCGATGACGATCGTACTGAGCGAAAAAGGCTGGGTTCGCGCAGCCAAAGGGCACGACATCGACGCTGCCGGATTGAGTTATCGCGATGGCGACAGCCTGCTCTGCGCGGTGCGCGGACGCAGTACCCAGCAAGTCGCCTTCCTCGACAGCACCGGCCGCAGCTACTCGTCGCTGGCACATACACTGCCTTCGGCGCGCGGCAACGGCGAACCCTTGAGTGGCCGATTCTCGCTACCGGCGGGTGCGAGCTTCCAGACCATGGCCAGCGGCGACAACGAAGCCCGCTTCGTGCTGTCCTCCACGCACGGCTATGGTTTCGTCACCCGTTTCGAAAATCTCACCGGCCGCAACAAGGCGGGCAAGGCGATGCTGTCGCTCACGCCGGGCTCGTCGGTATTGCGACCCGCGCTCGTCGGCAACACCGCCAGCGACCGTATCGTCACGGTCACCAGCGCCGGACATCTGTTGGCGTTTCCGCTGTCGGAACTGCCGGAGCTCGACAAGGGCAAAGGCAACAAGATCATCGAAATCCCGAAAGCCAAACGCGGTACCGAGCGCGTGGTCGCGGTCGCGGTCGTACCGCCGGGCGGCACACTGACGGTGAAATCCGGCGCACGCACGATGTCGTTGTCGTTCAAGGATCTCGATCCTTATATCGGCGCACGCGGTAGTCGCGGCGGACTGCTGCCGCGCGGCTGGCAGAAGGTCGATGCGTTGGGCGTGGACTGATGGACCCCGACTTCTGGCACCAACGCTGGCGTGACGGCGCAATCGGCTTTCATCAAGGACTGCCATCGCCGTTGCTGCAAAAGCATTGGCCAGCCGTGGGCGCATCACCCGGCTCTCGAGTGCTCGTGCCCTTGGCAGGCAAATCGCTGGACATGCTCTGGCTCGCCGCACAGGGGCATCGCGTACTCGGCATCGAGCTATCGCAGATCGCGGTCGAGCAATTCTTCGCTGAGCATCAACTCGAACCTGAGCATTTCGAATCGCGCTACGGCAGCCACTATCGTGCGGGCGATATCGAGGTGATCTGCGGCGATGTCTTTGCGCTGGACGAAGCCGCGCTTGCCGACTGCGGCGCGGCCTATGACCGCGCCGCGCTCATCGCCCTGCCTCCGGTGCTGCGCCAGCGCTATGCGGATGAGGTGTATGCGCGTCTTCCCACCGATTGCCGCGGCCTGCTGATCACACTCGAATATCCGCAGCAGCAAAAAGAAGGCCCGCCGTTTTCGGTCATCGAAACCGAGGTCTTCGCACGCTATCGTCCACACTGGACTGTCGACCTGCTGGAACGCCGCGACATCCTCGCGACAGAACCGCGATTCGTCGCTGACGGCGTGACGACACTCGACACCTGCGTCTATCGCCTGCAACGCCGCGACTGAAAGCACAACACCCACAACATCACACGGATCGATCATGAAGAAGTGGTTCAAACGCATCGCTGTGGCAGTACTACTGCTCATCGCGATCGGCGCAGGCACGGGATGGTGGTTGCTACGCGGCAGTCTGCCGACGCTCGATGGTGATCTCGCGCTCGATGGCCTGTCGGCACCGGTCTCGATCCAGCGCGATGCATTGGGTGTCGTGACCATCGATGCAGCGAACGAAACCGACGCGATGCGCGCGCTCGGCTATGTGCATGCGCAGGAACGCTTCTTCGAGATGGACCTGATGCGGCGCGTGTCCGCAGGCGAGCTGTCCGAGCTGTTCGGGTCGATCGCCATCAACAAAGACAAAGCGCAACGCGTGCATCGCATCCGGGCACGGGTCGAGGCGAATCTCGACACGATGGCAGACGGCAAACGCCCGCAGCTGCAGGCGTACACCGACGGCGTCAACGCCGGACTCGCCGGGCTGCGTGTGCGGCCGTGGCCGTATCTGCTCCTGGGACAAGAGCCGAAACGTTGGGACCTCGCCGATGCCGGGCTTACCGGCTTCGCCATGTATTTCGACCTCCAGGACGCCAGCAACCAGCGCGAACTGGCGATGTGGAAGATGCAGCCGCATCTGCCGCCGGCGCTCTATACGCTGCTGACTCATGACGGCACCCGCTGGGACGCACCGCTGATCGGCACCGCACGCGGTGATGCACCACTGCCGACCGCTGCCGAAGTGGATCTGCGCAAGCTGCCGATGCCGCCAGCGAAACGTCATGACGTGGCTGCCGACGACATCGTCCCCGGCAGCAACAACTTCGCCGTAGCCGGCGCACTCACTGCCGATGGCCGTGCAATCGTTGCCGACGACATGCATCTTGGCTTGCGCGCACCCGGCATCTGGTTCCGTGCGCGCCTGCGATACGCCGATCTACGCGCACCGGGTGGCAAGGTCGATGTCACCGGCTTCACCCTGCCCGGCCTGCCGACGATCGTGGTCGGCAGCAATACGCATGTGGCGTGGGCTTTCACGAACAGTTACGCCGACACCGCCGACTGGCGGATCGAAACCGCCTGCAGCGCACGTGCGGATATGTCCACTTGCGTCAAGCCGGTCTCGCATGCGGAAACGATCCGTGTCGCGGGTAGCACGCCGGTCGAACTGGAAGTGGAAGAGACCGAGTGGGGCCCGGTGCTGCATCGCAAAGGCGACACGCTGTACGCACTGCGCTGGAACGGGCATCTGAAAGGCGCTCTCGGCTTCGGCTTGACCGATTTTTCGCGCGCACGCGACCTCGACGACGCGATGGCGTTGGCCGATCTCAGTGCGGTGCCGACCCAGAACCTGCTCATCGGCGATTCGAAAGGGCGCATCGCATGGCGGCTGATCGGGCCACTCGCGCAACGTGCGCCGGGCTGCGAACCGACGCGACCGGACACC
>JBGSID010000296.1:0-4379 GCA_041751895.1 Lysobacteraceae bacterium
CGTGGAAGCGTGTCGGCGTGGCGTGCAGTCGCTGGAGTACGCACGCAAGCGGCGATTGGTCGCATTGGTGGCCGCACGTGCCCGCAGGCAAGCGCGTGAGCGCGTCGCGGGGTCAGTCGATGCCCAAGCTGCACTCGGCGAGCGCATCGATCAGAGCGCGTTCTGGGAGGCGCTGGCGCGTGCGGTCCTGACCGAGTACGCGCAGCCCAACCCATGCCAGGTCTGCAAAGGCCGGGGTCAGCAGTTGCGGCTGATCGACGATCCGGGTGTGCCGGGCAAGGTACGTGCAGAACTGGCGGCCTGCGAGGCGTGCGTTGGCCACGGCACGGCGGCGTGGTCGTACAAGCGGCGGGCAAAGGAAGTGCGCGTGCGTGCGGAATTCTATCGCCTGTGGGTCAACGCGATCCACGAGCGCGAGCTGGCGATGTTGCGCGCCCTGGAGCGTGAAGCTCTGCGCCGATTCTCGGCTCGACTCGGCCGATGAGGGCATGTGGCCTGGCCCGTCGGACAACCGGCGGCGTCCGGGGCAAGTTGGCAAGTCGTCACAAAAAATGTAAAGTTTTTGTAAAGACGGCAGGTGATAGCGTCCCGCAACTCGCGTTTCCACGGTGACGCACGCACCCGCGACAGCTGGTGCGGGCAGTCACCGACAGTCGTTGGAACTTCGGTGGTTGCGGACTTTCGATAGTGCGGCGTGTGGTGTGGGGCGATGCGGTTGGCGTATGGGGCGAAGCGCCAACGGCCTCAAAATGTGTAAAAAAACATTACCGGGTTTAAAACTATTGACGGGAGCAACCCCGTTCGGTACAAAGGGCCATGGTGGATTGTTGCGACTGACGCGAGTCAGGCCGACCACCCGATGATTTCCCTCGGCGCTGTCGTGCCGATGGGTCCAGTCCATGGTCCATGCCGGGCGGTCAATGCGCCACCTGGTCCGCCGAGAGGCGTTGCCGCGCCAGTGCGCAGCCCTGCAACTTCGATCTTTCCCCTGGGGTCGACTGCAGTCCTGTTCGGAACTCTGCGCACGCCGAACGCCGGCATGGACCACCTTTTTTTCCGAGGTTGCCATGTCGAAGGGTTTGACTGCCGACGCGTACCAGCGCGCGGCGGATGCGCTCGGGTGCCGCCGTGAAGTGGTCCAGACGGTGGCAGAGGTCGAGTCGTTGGGCCGCTGCTACCTGCCGACTTCGGGGCGCGTGGTGATTCTGTTCGAGGCGCATGTGTTCTCGCGCTTGACCGGGCATCGCTTCGACGCCGCGCATCCGTCGATCTCTTCGGCGAAGCGCAACCGGATGCTGTACCGCGGTGGCGATGCGGAGTACCCGCGTCTGGAGGAGGCGTTACAGCTCGATCCGGATGCGGCGCTGCAGTCGGCGTCGTGGGGTGGGTTCCAGATCATGGGCTTCAATGCCGTGAAGGCTGGCTTTGCGAACGCGCACCACATGGCGTTCGCCATGCAAGAAAAAGAACAGCGTCATCTCGACGCCTTCGTGAGCTTCATCCGTAGCGAAGGCCTCGCCGATGCGTTGGTGCGGAGCGATTTCGATGCGTTCGCGTTGGTCTACAACGGCCCTGCGTACCGCGAAAACCGCTATCCGCAAAGGATGCGGGCCGCGCTGGCCCGCTTGATGCGGGGATAACCCCGCCTGGCACGCTCGACCGTTGGCGTTCATGGGGAACCTGAACCCAAAGGCCAGAAAGTGCCAGAGGATCGTCGGCGAGGGAGGGCCTTCGCCGATTGGACGGCCATGGACGTGCCGCGTGATCGTTCCGCCAGCGTGCAGAGCGGTCCGTGGAAGTCCGTACGCCCGATGACGAATGAGAAGTAGGTAGAACGACGATGACTCCCACACGCAAGACCGCCCCCGGGCAGACCCGCACCAGGCGCACGACGCGCGCATGCCATGCGCCAGCGATCAATGCGTCCACGCATGCCACCGCCGATGAACTGCTGATCGCCGCCTCCGGCATCGCATTGCAGTCGATCCTGATCGTGACCCGCGATGAGGCCGGTGTGCTGCGCGTGTGGAGTACGCCCGATGACCCGCTGGAGAATCTGCGGCTGGCGGAGTACGCGCGCGGCGCGTTGTGCGTGGCCATTTTGTCCGAGAAGGGCGGCGCGTAAGCGGATCGCTCGTCCGGTTTCACCCTCCAAGGAATCCCCATGTCCTGTCGCTGCCGCCCGATGGCGCGGCCCGGTGCGTCACGCCCTGCGCGTGAGCCGATACCGACCGCGCCGCTCCCTGTTGCCCCCACGACGCCGGCCACTGAGCCGGCGTCTGCCTCTGAACCGGCCGCGCTGCCCGTGCTGCCGTTGTCGGGCGAGGGAGTGCAGCCATGACGCTACCGGATCGTGATCCGCTGTGGTGGCGTGCGCTCGCGTGGCTGCCGGAACAACTGTTCATCGACTGCAGCGTGTGCCTGTTCTGGCGCGGTGCTGTCGTCGGGTTCGGGATCGCCTGCGCGCTCGCGCTGGCCGTGCTGGTGTTCGTGGAGGTCTGACCGATGCCGCGTGTGAGAGTCGATCCGGCCACCGGGCTCAACCCGATGCAGCGCCGGTTCTGCGACGAGTACCTGCTGGACTTCGATGCCGGCGCTGCGTACCTGCGCGCCGGGTACAAGGCCGGCACGCGCAAGCTCGCGCAGGACGCGGCCTCGCGTTTGCTGGCGAATACCTCCGTGAGCAGCTACCTTGCCAATCGGCAGAGCGCGTTGCAGGCGATGGGCGAGGTCGATCAGGCCGCCGTCATGCGCCAGTTGGCGTGGATGGGGCTGGGCGACGTGCGTGCGCTGTTCAAGCCCGATGGCAGCGTCAAGGAAATCACCGAACTGTCGATGCAGGACGCCGCGCTGATCCAGGCCATTGAGGTCAACGAGATCGAGGCGGTCGTGGATGGTGAGCGACAGGTCATCGGTCATACCAAGCGGTTCCGCCTGGTCGACAGGATCAAACCGCTGCACCTGCTGGGCCTGCAGATCGGCATGTTCGTTCAGCAGCACAAGCACTCTGGCGCGGTTGGCGTGTTCGACCCGAGCGAGCATCTGACCACCGAGCAGCGCCGCAAGCTCGCCGAGGAGATTCTGCAGCGCGATGCGCCGGGTTGAACCGGCGGCGCAGGCGTTCCTGTGCGAAGCAAGGGACAACCTGCTGGCTTACGCCATCCTGTCCGACCCGAAATACACCGCGTATCGCTGGCATCGTTACGTCTCACGACGCCTGGAGGCAGCCGTTGAGGCCGGGAAGGGGCGGATCATGATCTTCGCCCCGCCCCAGCACGGTAAGAGTAGGCTCGTTTCCAAGATTCTGCCGGCATGGATACTGGGAAAACACCCCGACTGGCCGATCATCGCGGCGAGTTACGGTATCGATCTGGCCGAAGAGAACGGTCAGGCAGTGCGCGACCAGTTGGCGACGCCGGTTCATGCGGCCGTGTTTCCGGAATCGCGTCTAGATGGCAGCTCGACCGCCAAAACGCACTTCAAGACGACCGACAGCGGGCTGTATTTCGGGACGACGATTCGCGGTGGTGCCACGGGCTTTCCGTCGAAGGTCTTCGTCATCGATGATCCGTTCAAATCGCGCGAAGAGGCCGAATCCGAGCGCGTGCGCGAGTCGACCAAGACGTGGTTCACCTCGGTGGTCTATCCGCGCTTGGCGGAAGACTCGCTGCTGATCATCATGCACACCCGCTGGCACGAGGATGACCTCGCCGGCTGGCTGATCCGCGAACAGTCGCAGGAGGCGTGGGAGATCATCAACCTGCCAGCAGTGGCGCTGGAAAACGATCTGCTGGGCCGTGAGGTAGGCGACGCTCTGTGTCCGGAGCGATTCAGCGCTGAAGCCTTGGAGCGCAAGCGGATCGTCAGCGGAAGCCGCGATTGGGAGGCGTTGTACCAGCAGCGTCCGGTCGCCGGCACGGGTGGATTCTTCAAGCGTGACTGGCTGCGTCATTACGACAGCCTACCGATCCAGATCGCGCGTCCGATGAACCGCTATCTGCTGGTGGACCCGGCAGGCTCGAAAGGCAAACGCAGCGACTACAGCGCGTTCGTGGTGATTGGCCTGAACACCGATGGCCGGTACTACCTGCTGGATGCTGTGCGCGACCGGCTGTCGTTGAAGGAACGTGCCGCGCTGCTGATCTACCTGCATCGCAAGTGGAAGCCGCTGAAGTCCGGCTACGAGAAATACGGCAAGGACGGCGATATCGAACACATCCAGGGCGTGCAGGAGGCGGAGAACTACCGCTTCGACCTCGAACCGCTGGGCGGTCAGATGTCGAAGGAGGACCGCATTGAGCGGCTACAGCCGGATTTTGAGAATGGGCGTTGGTGGCTGCCGAAGGCGCTGCCGCGCACGCTCGCGGACGGCTCGCCGG
>JBGSID010000297.1:0-2944 GCA_041751895.1 Lysobacteraceae bacterium
GGATCGGCGTCGCGGGTCTGCTGCCGGCGTGGGCGTCGTGGCTGTTTCCGGCACTGTGCGCGCTGACCGCATGGACCATCGTCCGTCGCGTGCGCAACGGGCTGCGCGAAGCAGGCTGACCACCACCGGCCACGAACGACCGCCCAGCAGGGTTGAGCCGGCGGTATCGA
Organism: Lysobacteraceae bacterium; assembly: GCA_041751895.1. Lineage (GTDB taxonomy): Bacteria > Pseudomonadota > Gammaproteobacteria > Xanthomonadales > Xanthomonadaceae > Lysobacter_I. The sequence continues at coordinate 171 of JBGSID010000297.1, forward strand.
ACTTCGATACTCCATGAATATCGCGCTGGAATCCGTCCGCAGCGCTCCCGAGACTGCGTGCTTGGTTGTCGGAACCCCCTTTTTATTTTCGCGAGAATCGCCAAACCCCCATGTCGGATTCCAGACCCTGCACCGAACACACGTTCGCGACCCACGACGACGTTGCACTCTTCTATCGCCACTGGCCGGCCGCAGGCAACGCGCGCGGCGCCATCGTGCTGATCCATCGCGGCCACGAGCATTCGGGGCGGATGGCGCATCTGGCCGATGAACTCGGGCTGCCGGATTTCGATGTCTTCGCCTACGACATGCGCGGCCACGGACGTTCGCCCGGCGTGCGTGGCGACAGCCCGGACTTCGCGACCTCGGTGCGTGATCTGCAGACCTTCGTCGACCACATCGCGACGATCCACGGCGTCAGCGTCGCCGATATCGTCGTGATCGCGCAAAGCGTGGGCGCGGTGCTCGCCAGCACCTGGGCGCACGACTACGCGCCGAAGATCCGTGGACTGGTGCTGGCATCGCCTGCGTTCAAGGTGAAGCTCTACGTACCGTTCGCACGCCCCGGTCTGGCGCTGCTGCGCAAGCTGCGCGGCAACTTTTTCGTCAACAGCTACGTCAAGGCGAAATTCCTCACCCACGACCCCGAACGCATTGCGAGTTACAACACCGACACGCTGATCTCGCGACCAATCTCGGTGAATATCCTGCTGGGGCTGTACGAAGCCGCTGACCGCGTGGTCGCCGATGCCGCTGCGATCACGTTGCCGGTGCAGCTATTGATATCCGGCAGCGACTGGGTCGTGCATCACGCGCCACAGCATCGTTTCTTCGACCGGCTGGGCAGCGCGCGCAAGGAAAAACACGTGCTGCCGGGTTTCTTCCACGACACCCTCGGCGAACGCGACCGCAAGCTGGCGACCGACAGGATCCGCAGCTTCGTGCTCGGACTATTCGACAACCCGCCGGCACCGGTCTCACTGCTCGATGCGCATCGTCAGGGCTTCACTGCCGACGAGTCCCGCGCGCTGGGCAAACCGCTGCCGTGGTACACGCCGCGCGGCGCGTACTGGGCGCTCACGCGCGCGTCGCTGAAACTCGGCGGCCTGCTGTCTCGCGGCATCGCACTGGGGCACGCCACCGGTTTCGACTCCGGCAGCACGCTGGATTACGTGTATCGCAACCAGGCACAGGGCGTGCCGGTCATCGGCACCATGATCGACCGCACGTATCTCGATTCCATCGGCTGGCGGGGCATCCGGATCCGCAAAACGCATGTCGAAGCACTGCTGCGCAAGGCCTTTGCCCGCGTGGGCGCCCGTGGTCTGCCGCTGCGAGTGATGGATGTCGCCGCCGGTCACGGCCGCTACGTGCTCGATGCGATCGCCGCGAGCGACCTCAAACCGGAATCGATCCTGCTGCGCGATTACAGCGACATCAACGTCCGCGATGGTCGCGCGCTGATCGCCGAGCGTGGGCTGTACAGCATCGCGCAGTTCGTACGCGGCGATGCCTTCGATCGCGACGATCTGGCACAGATTTCTCCACCGCCGACGGTCGCAGTGGTGTCGGGCCTGTACGAACTGTTTCCCGACAACGATCAGGTCAGCGCATCGCTCGCAGGCATCGCCGCAGCGGTGCCGCCGGGCGGATGTCTGGTCTACACAGGCCAGCCGTGGCATCCGCAGCTTGAATTGATCGCACGCGCGCTCACCAGTCACCGTCAGGGTCAGGCGTGGGTGATGCGCCGACGCACGCAGGCGGAGATGGACCAGCTGGTCGAAGCCGCAGGCTTTCGCAAGCTGGAACAGCGCATCGATGCATTCGGCATTTTCACGGTGTCGCTGGCGGTACGCGAAGGGTGAACGCCACGATGGCCACACGTCCATGGAAACAGGCCGCCCTCTGGCTTGCCTTCCTCGCCCCGTTTTTCTACCTGAGCTACGGCTTCGCGAATCATCTCGCGACGCAACGCAGCGACGTGGGTGCAGTGGTGTTCGACTGGGAGCGAGGTGTGCCGTTTGTGGCGTGGACAATCCTCCCATACTGGTCGATCAACCTGTTCTACAGTCTGTCGCTGTTCCTGTGCCGAACGCGCGAAGAAGTGCATGCCCACGGCCGTCGTCTGCTCACCGCGCAGCTGGTCGCAGTGAGCTGTTTTCTGCTGTTTCCGCTCGGATTCACTTTCGCGCGACCGGAGAGCGACGGCATCCCCGGCATGTTCTTCGCCGCGTTGACCAGTTTCGACAAGCCGTTCAACCAGGCGCCATCGCTGCACATCGCGCTGCTGATCATCCTGTGGGATCTGTATCGACGCGTGATCCCGGCACGATGGCACTGGCTACTGCACGGCTGGTCGCTATTGATCGGCGTGTCGGTGCTGACCACCTATCAACACCATTTCATCGACATCCCGACCGGCGCGCTGCTTGGCCTGTTGTGTCTGTGGCTGTGGCCATTGGATACCACCAGTCCATGGCGTACCGCGCGGATCGCACGTGACCCGAAACGCTGGCGACTTGCAGGCGTCTACGCATTGGGTGCTGCGGCATTTTTCGCTGCCGCGACCATGGGCGGAGTCGCGCTCTGGCTGTGTTGGCCGGGAGTCGCGCTGCTGATGGTCGCACTGCACTACGCCCTATTCGGTGCGGCAGGCTTCCAGAAAGATGCGCAGGGCCGTCTCTCGCACGGCGTGCGCTGGCTGTTGGCACCCTATCGACTCGGCGCATGGATCAACTCGCGGCTGTGGACGGCGCGCGACGCACACGCCGCGC
>JBGSID010000298.1:0-2794 GCA_041751895.1 Lysobacteraceae bacterium
GCGTCTTCTGCAGCACCCGATCGGCGGCATCCAGCTGGTATTCGCGTTGCGCCCACAGCAACCGGTTCACCAAGCCCCGGTGCTCGTTCATCACGCCCTTGGGCAGGCCGGTCGATCCGGAGGTGTAGATCATGTACGCCAGATGGCGCGAGCCCAGGCCCAGGGCCTGCGGATCGGGCCGGTGCGCTGACCGCCCCGCCCAAGGTGCCGCCGCATCGTCCAGACACAGCGTCACCACCGTATGCGCCGGCAGCAGATCCACCAGCGACGACTGCGTCAACAGCAACGACGGTGCGCTGTCCTGCAGTATGAAGGCCAAGCGCTCCGGCGGGTAGTCAGGGTCCAACGGCACGTAAGCGCCACCGGCCTTGAGAATGCCCAGCAGGCCGACCACCATCTCCACGCTGCGCTCGACGCAGATCGCGACACGCGCATCCGGGCACACGCCCTGCGCGATCAGCCCGTGCGCCAGACGGTTCGCGCGGGCGTCCAGTTCGGCATAGCTCAGCGACCGGGACCCGTCGCGCACCGCCAGTGCATCCGGCTGCGCGTCCACCTGCTCTTCGAACAGCTGGTGGATCAGTACATCCTTCGGATAATCGATCGCCGTCGCATTGAACCGCTGCAGCAGACATTCCCGCTCGGGCGGAGGCATCACATCCAGGCGCGTTACCGCACACGAGGTAGCGGTTGCACGGCAAAGTGCCGTCAGGGCGGCCTCCAGGTAGCCCAACAGCCGCTGCGGATCGAGGTCGCGATGGCAGTCAATGCACAGGCCGAAATCCGTGCCAAAGTCGTCTACTTTCATGGTGAGCGGAAAGTTGGACTCATCGCCGCTGGTTTCGAGCACCTGCATGCCCGGCCAGTCCAATCCTGCTCCAGCCTCGGTGAGGCTATGGCGGAAATTGAGCAGGCTGGTCAGCAACGGCATGGAACCTGGCAGGCCGCTGATGCGCTGCGCGAGTGCCAACGGCGCCTGCTCGTGCGCAAGCAATCCCAGCAACTGCTGGTGGCAGCGATGAACGAAAGCACGCACGTCGCCTTCGTCAAGCTGCACGCGGAACGGCAACGTATTGATGTGCAGTCCCAACGCTTCGCCTCGACCATCCGCGCGATGCAGTCGTCCGGAGAGCACCGTGCCGAACACGACATCGTCGCGCCCGGAGCAGCGCGAAACCACCAGCGCGAATGCCGCGTGGAACAGCGCCGAAACAGGAACGTGCAGTTGTCGTGCCGCATGGCGAAGGGCGGCACCCAACTCGCTGTCCAGCGCCCGGGATGCCGTCGTCAGATCGTGCGCCTGCAGCTGCACGTCGAGCATGCCGAACGGCGCACTGGGCGCTTCCAGGCCAGCCAGGCATTCACGGAAGAATGTCGTGTGCACTTCCTGCGGTGTCAGGCATGCTTCGGCCACCACGTTGCGGAAGAGCGGGGCCGGAGCAGGGTCCAGTCGGCCGCCACGCCAGTCATCGAGCTCGCCGAGCACCCGCTCCATGGTCAGGTGATCGCAGGTGATGTGGTGATGCAACAGCGCCGCCAACCAGCGGCCGTTCGCGCGGTCGTGCGCGATCTCCACGTGCATCAGGGGGGCGCGGCGGAGGTCAAGGCGGATCTTGCCCGGGTCGGCCTGCTCACGGAGCAGTACTTCGGCGTCGTCGCCCGGCCCCACTGCACATTCGTGCACCGACAACTCGACCTGACGACGAATGATCTGCACCGGTTGCGACAAGCCTTCCCAGTAGAAGGCGCTGCGCAGGACTTCGTGCCGGTCGATCATCACCTGCAAGCCGATGAGCAGTTCGTCCAGCGTGGCGCGGTCGTCGAACGCCAGCAGCATCCGCATCAGGTAGAGATCGCCCTGCTCCTGCAGCAGGTGATGGAACAGGATGCCTTCCTGCATCGGCAGCAGCGGATAGATATCCTGGATGTTGGCGGCACCGCCCGGCACCGAAGCGACGATGCGATCGATCTGTTCCTGCGACAACGACACCAGGGGCAACAAGTCGGGAGTGATGGCGCGCGTCGCCGGCATCAGCAGGTTCGGCGGCACGAGGTTGATGGCGTTCCCCCGACGTAGCACCGCAGCGCACTCGCGCAAGGTCGGCGCGGCAAAGATGTCACGCACCTCACCGCGTAGACCAGCCGTGCGCAACTGCTCCATCATCGCCATCACCAGCATCGAATGGCCGCCCAACTCGAAGAAGTGATCGTGGCGGCCCACCCGCTCCACGCCCAGCAGCCCACTCCAGATGCGCGCCAGTGTCTGCTCCGTCTCACCCTGCGGAGCCTCGTAGTCCCGCTGTGCCAGCGCGGACCCGTCCGGTGCCGGCAACGCCTTGCGATCCAGCTTGCCGTTCGGCGTCAGCGGGAACGCGTCCAGCACCACGAAGGCACTCGGCACCATGTACTCCGGCAACTGTGGTTGCAGCGCTTCGCGCAACTGCAGCGCCGTCGGTTCCGCTCCCGCCGCTGGCACCACATACGCCACCAGACGCTTGTCGCCCGGTACGTCCTCGCGCGCCAGCACCACCGCCTCGCGCACGCCCGCACACGCGGACAACTTGGCCTCGATTTCGCCCAGCTCGATGCGGAAGCCGCGCAGCTTCACTTGGAAATCGTTGCGCCCCAGATACTCGATATTGCCGTCCGGCAGCCACCGACCCAGGTCGCCGGTCTTGTACATGCGCGCCTGCGGATCAGCGTGGAACGGATCGCGCACAAAACGCTCCTGCGTCAGCACCTCGCGGTTCCAATACCCACGGGCCACGCCATCGCCGCCGATATGGATCTCGCC
>JBGSID010000299.1:0-2347 GCA_041751895.1 Lysobacteraceae bacterium
TACCCGTTCGCCCTGAGCGTAGCGCCGTAGGCGCGAAGTCGAAGGGTCCCGAGAGGTGCTTCGACTTCGCCCGCTGCGCGAGCTACGCTCAGCACGAACGGTCCTTGGGTTCCCTGGCTGAGATTCGGGGCTAATCAGGTCAGGATGAGCGGACCAGGGCGACCGGGAGTTGATGTTGGGGGAGGGGCGGTTTTCAGTTTTCGGTTTTCAGTTTTCAGTTTTCAAGCCAACGTTTTGACACCGAATACCGAGTACCGAACACCGAACACCGAACACCGAACACCGAACACCGAACACCGAAAACCATGCCCCCCCCATCCCCCACCTCCACCCGCATTGCCGTCATCGGTCTGGGCTATGTCGGCTTGCCCTTGGCGACGGCGCTGGCGCAGAAATACCCGGTGCTTGGTTTCGATATCGATCAACAACGCATCGCGCAACTGCAAGCGGGCGTCGATGCCAGCGGCGAACTCGACGCAGACGAACGCGCCGTGCTGCCGCGCATCCGCTTCACCGATGACGCCCAGGCCCTGGCCGAATGCAATGTCTTCATCATCGCCGTGCCGACCCCGGTCGATGCCAACAAACTGCCCGATCTGGGCCCGCTGCGCCGCGCCAGCAGCGCGATCGGCCTGCTGTTGAAACGCGGCGACGTGGTGATCTTTGAATCCACCGTCTACCCAGGCGCAACCGAAGAAGTCTGCGTGCCGGTGCTGGAATGCGCCTCCGGACTCAGGCTGAATGACGACTTCTTCTGCGGCTACTCGCCGGAGCGCATCAATCCGGGCGATCGCAGCCGCCGCATCGGCGATATCGTCAAGGTCACCTCGGGATCGAATGCCGAGGCCGCGCAGTTCGTCGATGCCCTGTATCGCTCGATCATCCCGGCCGGCACCCACCTTGCCCCCAGCATCCGCGTCGCCGAAGCGGCCAAGGCGGTCGAAAACACCCAGCGCGACATCAACATCGCCTTCGCCAACGAACTGGCGATGATGTTCAGCCGCATCGGCATCGACAGCGAAGCCGTGCTCGCCGCGGCAGCGACCAAATGGAACTTCATGCCGGTGCGCCCCGGACTGGTCGGCGGCCATTGCATCGGCGTCGATCCGTATTACCTGATCCACAAGGCCGAAGAAGTCGGCGCGGTGCCACGGCTGATCCGCGCCGCGCGCGAAATCAACGAAGGCATGAGTGCCCACGTCACCGACCAATTGCTGCTGCTACTGGCCGAGCGCAACATCAACGTAATCGGCGCGCGCATCCTGGTGCTCGGCATCGCCTTCAAGGAAAACTGCGCCGACCTGCGCAACACCCGCGTCATCGAAATCGTCCGCGTACTGCAAGGCTGCCAGGCCACAGTCGACGTCCACGACCCGTGGATCGACCCCGCCGCCTGCCAGCGCGAATACGCCATCGACCTGCTCACCCAACCCGAAACCCAAAGCTACGACGCCGTCCTCATCGCCGTCGCCCACCAGCAGTTCCGACAACAGGGCGCCGCCGGCATCCGCAACTACCTGCGCGAAGGCGGCGTAATCTACGACCTGAAACACATCCTCAGCCCCGACCAATCCGACCGCCGCCTGTAGCCTGTAGCCCGGAAGTTTGTAGCCCGGAAGAAGCGCAGCAAGTAGCCCGGATGAAGCGCAGCGGCCTTCAACAGCGGAGCTGGTCAATCCGGGATGATCGGTCGATGCGATGGTGCCCCGTCGGCCCACTTCCCGGATGACCAGCTCCGCTGTTGAAAACGCGCTGCGCTCCATCTTGGCTACAACTACAACGGCCGCACTACGTCGCTTGCTATTTCGCTAGCGCCCAATCAGCGCTGCACGAACTTGTGGCAAGCTATCGTCTGCGGGCACTTTGCGCGATCAGGAGCAAGCCATGCCAAGCACGATCAAGATGTTGGAAGTTGAGGTCCTGCGCCTACCGCCCGCAGACCGGGCGCACTTGCTTGACCGACTGATTGCCAGCCTGGATGTCGATGAAGCGGTGGAAACGGCCTGGGACGCTGTCGCGGACCAGCGCGAGCTAGAGATAACAAGCGGTGCTACCCAACCCTTGCCTTTGGACGCAGTGCTCGCCAGGCTGGAAGCGCGCTTCCCCGGATGAACATTTCACTCCATCCTGGAGCCGGGAAGGACATCGAAGAAGCCGCCGAGTTCTATCGACGGGAAGGGTCGCCGGCACTGGCCGCAAAATTCGTCCTGATTAGCCACAAACCTCAGCTATCCATACCCGTTCGCCCTGAGCGTAGCGCCGTAGGCGCGAAGTCGAAGGGTCCCGAGGGGTGCTTCGACTTCGTCCGCTACGCGAGCTACGCTCAGCACGAACGGTCCTTGGGTTC
>JBGSID010000300.1:0-23043 GCA_041751895.1 Lysobacteraceae bacterium
GGCACGCTGGCGAAGCTCGCGCCGATGTTCCGTGCGGCGCTGCCGGACGGCATCGCGCCTCGCGCATGCGCACGCGTCGGTGCCGATGCTGCATTGCTTTCCAGGTGGCCGATGTCGATGGATGCACTAGGCCGGGAGGCCTAACCGCTGGCGTGCTTGAGCACGCCCTATTGCCGGGCGAAAGAAATGCTGTCGTTATTGAAAAGGGCGAAGGGAATCCAGAATCGCCTTCGCCCGTTGTATCGGGTCATCCGGCACATGCGCAGGGCGACACCATCAAGGGCATTCGATGCTTTCGTCCCGATACGAATACCCGTTACTCAGACCCCAGTGATACGAAAACTCTCCGCACGACACAAACTGCCCAACGACGTTGCCGGTCGGCTTGTCGTAGTAGATACGCAGGATGCCATACGGCGGCGGATTCAAGACGTAAGCCGGGACAGCAAGGACCGCAGCCGAATACAGGGTAATGAAACAAGCGAGCATGACGATTTTCAAGCGACGCTTCATGATGGACTCCTTGTCCATTGGCGGCCGGATCAGCCGCCGGTCCAATCTAGCATGTCCTTGGATGACACCTTTGAGGGTTGAAAGGCGCATATGCCTTCTTGGGGGGCGCGCGTTTTGTAAGCTGCATCAGCGATGATGTCATGCACCTTTGCTATTGCCCATGCTCGGCACATCTCGAATGGTGCATGACGGCTTCGGCTGGTGCACGCTACACGATCACTGCATTTCGAAGGTGGCTTTCGCGCGGAATTTACGTTCGAGGAAGCGTCCGCTATTGATCAGCGCTTCGGCATCGCCGGCGAAGGCTTCCTGTGCGATCTGTTTCAACGAATCGTCAAGCAAGTGCAGCTGATCGACGAGGATCTCCGTGGCGGTCTGGCCATCTTCCAGCGGCTGCGATTTGGCGAACGCCGGTGGAAGCTTCAGATAACTCATCAGCATCTCGGGCAGATACCGGCGAAGTGTTTCTTCGACCGTGAACGCGGATTCGACCGAAATCGCGCCTGTCACCTCCAGCTCACGCAAACGCGGGAGCATCTCGGCAAGCGTCGTCTGAATGCTGTGCAGAGAAGCCAGTGCCGGGTCCGGTAATCCTTTGGACACGTCGTTGATCAAGCGCGCCAGCTGTTGCGCCAACGTGTCGACCGATATCTCTTCCGTGCTCACCACGGTTTCGACCGGCTTTTGTCGCGGCCACCCAAGCGCACCGACAGCGTACAGACCAGCAACGATCAGCGGCCAACCCGTGTTGATCACACCGGTGAACAGCAACAGCAGGCCGATCAACGCCAGTCCACAGCCGGCGATGTTGCGAGGACTGTAGAGATAGTCAGACAAACGACTCATCGGTCTCATCGAAGAAAAACGTCCATCCCGGGACGCCACATCCTCGCACACGCGCCGTACACGCGCGCGGGAACGCGGGCGACACTTGAGCGCGACCCGGTGCGGCGAACGCGATCATTGATAACCGCGAATATCTTTGAACACCAGCGCCAACGAGCGTGACTTGGCGTCGAACGCCTTGCCGCCTGTTGCTGTCGCAAGCGCGTTCATTTCATCGACATCGGCATTACCAAACACGATCGGGAATACGCGGATCGATTTCACCGCATTGCCCTGCGATTCGCGCCAGCGCAGCAGCGAGCGAAGACTCATGCCCTGGGTGTTTTCGCCGTCGGTCATCAGCACCACCGTGTAGTACCTCGGTGACGTTTCGGCACGCTTTTCGTCGGCCAGTTCGGTCAAGGCGCGTCGCACACTGTCGTAAATGGCGGTGCCCCCGTCGGCTTGCATGCCGTCGACCGCACGCTTGATCGAGTCCAGCGTCTCGCGATTGTCGGAAGACGTCGCACCCATATCGAACATCTGCGTCGGCATCGGGTCGCTGTTGAAAGGAATCAGGCCGATGCGCTCGCGATTCTGGAAGCGCGCATAGCGGCTGCTGAGCGAGCCGGGATCGCCGCCGGACAGCGTATCCATTGCGGTCTTCAGCTGATCGAGACGGCCATCCTGGTCCATCGATCCGGACAGATCGAGTACGAAACGCGATGTCGATGGAATCCTGACGTCGGCGAGAAAGGTGTCCAGCAGACGGTTGATGACCTGCGGCTGGCCCGGAAACGGCAGCTCGATCAGGGACCGCTGCGGGATGACCGACGCGGCCGTCGCTTCGGCATTCACCGGACGACGCAAGGTGGTCGCGGACAGTTCGGATTGAAAAGCGGTCGAGCGCAGATAGGCGACCAGACGGTCGTAGTCGCCGCGCTTGTCCTTGTTCAACAGCATGAAGGGATAGTCGGCGGTGATGATGCCTTCCTTCGGATACACCGGCACCAGCGGCTCGCTGAGCTTGCCGTTCGCATTCAACGACAGGATCACCGACTCGTAGTTGATGATGCCGTCGACCTTCGAGGGATCGGCGGTGTAGGCATCTGCGAGCCAGCCCGACGAACCGGAGGTCATCCGCTGTCCCTGGAAGAATGCCTTGAGCGCGGGGTTCGAGACATCGGCTTCGGTGAGCGCGTCCGGATTGGACGCGAGCGCCGCAGCGATGCCGATGACCGCCGTGAATCCGGTATTGCTGGACGTGGGATTGGTCATGCCGAACGTGAACTTGCCTGCGTTCGCGGCATCGGCGATGTCCTTCCACGTCGGATCGGCCTTGTCCCAACCCAACGCCGCCGCTTTCGATGCCTTCACGCCAAGAATCACCGGCGACAGCATGATTTTTTCCTGCGCCGCGATCCGCGCCTTCAGGTCCGGATTCATCGCGAGATATTTTCCGTGACTCACCCAGACCGCATCGAACTGCTCGCCGCCGTTGAGGCGGTCGATCACGTCGAGCGTTCCCGAATAGATGAATCGGACTTCGATCCCGGTCGCTTTCCGGATCTCGTCGCCGAGACCGGTATCGACATCCTTGAGTTCGGAGCCGGCGAGAATGGTGAAGGCATTGGCAGGCAGCGCACCGTCGTCGCCCGCCGAAGAGGCATCGGAACCGGATGAGCATGCCGTCATGACACAGAGCGCGACCGCTGCCGCTGCCCATCGAAACGTGTTGATCAGTCGAGTCATGGTGTCGTGATCCGGTGCTGATTGAAGAGGGTTGGCTGCAGTCGCAGCGGCATGCGTGTCATCGCTCATTTTCCAAGCGTCGATTCGATCCGCGCGATCATGCGTTCGAGCAGATCGAAGGTCGGCGGGTCGATCACATCGACCAGCGTCTGCGGCAGTTCGAGTTTGCGTGCTTTGGCTTCGGCGAACAGCGCGGCGTTGTCGCTGCCCCGCAAACCATAGCGACTGGCGATGGCCTGCACCTTCGGGTTGCGCTCGAACACATCGGCGAAGCGCGCGCCCTTGTCGCTCAGGGCGACGATGGTGTGCTTGGTCAGCACCGTCGGCTGCGGATACAGCAGCACCATGTCAGGATCGATGCTCGGGTGCTGGAACGCGTACTGCAGGAACTGCTGCTCGTACACCATCACCAGTGGGCTCTTGCCGAGCTTCATGGTCACGTAGTCCTCGAACGGGCCGGTCGAGCTGGATTCCTGATAGCCCTGCTTCGAGAACAGACCGAGCAGGCGATCGACGACCTGGTCGGCAGCGGCATCGGTATCGACGACGTTGTCGCCGTTGGCAAGATAGCTGGCCAAAGCGAGATACATCGCCGCCGAATTGCTGGTCCGCACATCGGTGCTGGTGATGAGCACCGACTTGCTGACCGCATAGTTCGGATTGGGCTGCAGATCCTTCCAGCGCACGCCCTGTTCCATCATCTCGACGAGCTTGCGCATGTCGACGATGTAATAGGCGCCCCCTTGTCTGCGGACGATGCCGTTGGCTTCCAGCGGCGGAAGCAGCTGTTTCCAACTGGCCACGGCCATCGGCGTGTAGAAACTGTTGGTCACCCGGCGCGAACCCGTGATCGCCGCGATCTTTTTCGCCGCGGCCACGCCTGCGGGAAACGCGACATCGAACGTTTTCAGGTCGGGCCGGGTCGCAATCTCGCGCGAACCGGCCTTCTGCACGTCGAGCACGATGCCTTCGGCTTCGAGTGCCTTCACCAGGTCGGGATCGCGAAGAAAATCGAGCTTCTCCGAACCGGTCAGAACGCGGACGGTCATCGGGCCATTGGTTGGCGTGTCGCCCGTCGCAGCCTGCGCACTGGCCTGCTTGTCACGCGCGGAAAACACGATGCCGGCTACGACACCTGCCAGCAGGATCAGCGCGAGTGCCGGCCCCAGGATTTTCTTCATCAACGGTTCCCCTGTGTGAGAAAGATCATATGGTGTCCGGCGAACCTGGGCGTGCAGCCGACTCGGTATCGTCCAGGCCACGAATCGGAATGCCCTTGCCGCGACAATACTCGATCGCCAGACGCTCGATCAGATTGGACATGCTGCGGTTTTCCAGCCCGGCGGCGACCTCAAGCGCGTCGCGGACCCCGGGCTGGGTGCGGAAGGTGGTGGTGACGGTGCGATTGAGAGGCTTGGACATCGGCGTAGCGAATACATTCGATGGCGGACTAGCGCCTATTCAATAGCGGATGTATGCCAGTTTGATGACAGCGCTCGTGAGGCGGGCTCGCACCTGAGATTGCGTCCACGTTTCGCTGAGAACACCAAGGGAATCCAAGAAGGCGAAGAACACCAGTTCGTCACCCCGCGAAGGCGGGGATCCATGCCCTGAGTCTTCAAACAACGCACGGCCTGCGCTGAAGGTTGGAAGGCATGGATCCCCGCCTTCGCGAGGATGACGAGCAAAAACACGCAGAAATCTCGTGTATGGCGCTCCCATCGATACTTACCCGACTGTTTGACGATAAGAAAAGTGGGGAGAACGCAGACTCGAGTCCGCCATATTGGCCATCGGAGTGGCGCGCGCGGCTCCGCGCGAGGGCATCCGCTACGGAAATGGCGGAATGGCGGGCCAGGGCCCGCCCTACTACACCGGCATGATCAGAACCACTCGGCCTGCATGTCGAAGGCGCTGGGTTCCGCGTCGCGCACAAGGCGTGCGGCGTGTTCGATCAGCGGAATCTCGGTGGCGAAGAAGAAGCGGCAGGCCTGGAGTTTTCCGGCGTAGAAATCGCGGTCGTCACCGGTGGCGTTGGGCAACGCCTTCTGCGCGATCGTCGCCTGCTGCAGCCACAGCCAGCCGATGGTGAGGTGGCCGAGGGCGGTCATATAGTGGCTGGCGTTGGCGAGCGCGAGACGCACGTCGCCTGCGGCCATGCGCTTGCCTGCGGCGCGGGTGGCGTCGATGGCAAGTTTCGCAGCCGTCGCCAACTGGTCGGCGAGCGGTTGCAGCGTGTCGTCCGCGCCGGCTTCGATGCAGGTCTGGGCGACTTTCGCCATCAACAGTTTCAGCGCAGCGCCGTCCTCCATCATCGCTTTGCGGCCGAGTAGATCCAGCGCCTGGATGCCGTTGGTGCCTTCGTGGATCGGGTTGATACGATTGTCGCGATAGTTCTGTTCGACCGGATATTCGCGGGTGAAGCCGTAACCGCCGAGCACCTGCACCGCAAGCTCATTGGCCTTGAGCGAATACTCCGAGCCCCAGGCTTTCACGATCGGCGTCAGCAGTTCCAGCAGCAGATGACTGTCGCGCTGCATGACTTCGTCCGGGTCGCGCGCGTGGTCGACCAGCATCGACGCGTAGTAGCCGAGCGCTTCGGCACCTTCGACATAACACTTCTGTTGCAACAGCATGCGTCGCACGTCGGCGTGCTCGATGATCGCCACCGGTAGCGAGGTCGGGTCTTTCTGATCGGGATGCCGGCCCTGCTTGCGTTCTTTAGCGTACTGCAGCGAATAGAGATAGCCGGCGACGCCCTGCAGCACCGCCCCCATACCGACACCGATGCGCTCCTCGTTCATCATGTGGAACATGGTGGCGAGGCCTTTGTGCGGTTCGCCGACCAGATACGCCTCGCAGTCGCCGGCTTCGCCGAATTTAAGGAAGGTGTTGACGCTGCCGCGTTGGCCCATCTTGTGATTAAGGCCTGCAAGTGTCACGTCGTTGCGCGCACCGCGACTGCCGTCGGCATTGACCTTCCAACGCGGCACGATGAACAGGCTGATGCCGCGCACGCCCGGAGGCGCGCCGACGATTTTCGCCAGCACCAGATGGATGATGTTCTCGCCCAGTTCGTGATCGCCGGCAGAGATCCACATCTTCGCACCGGTAAGGCGATAGCTGCCATCTGCCTGAGTTTCTGCACTGGTCTTGATGTCGGCGAGCGATGAACCGGCATGCGGCTCGGACAGGCACATCGTGCCGAAGTAACGGCCTTCGATGATCGGCTGCATGTACAGCCGTTTCTGCTCGGGGGTGCCGTAACTTTCCAGCAGATTGGACACGCCGCGCGCCAGCGCCGGATAAGCGATGGTGCCGGGATTGGCGGCCGAGAACATCGAGTCGCAGGCCTGCGCGATCACGAACGGCAGCTGCATGCCGCCGGCCTCGTAATCGGCGAGCGCGGCGGCGAAGCCGGCATCGTTGTAGGCCCGCACCGCTTCGCCGATCTCGGGAATCAGTTCGACTTTGCCGTCGACCATCTGTGGTTCGTTGAGATCGGACTTGCGGTTGTGCGGCAGGAATTTCTCAAGCGCGATCTGATGTGCCAGATCCAGCGCAGCGCCGAAGGTATCGCGACTGTGATCCGAGAAACGCGGATACGCGCAAAGGCGATCGACGCCGAGCACTTCGTACAGCATGAAGTCGAGATTGCGGCGATTGGTCAAGGGACTCGGATTCATGCTTCTTTCCTGAAGGCGAATGTGGGAGCGGCGGAAGCCGCGATGAATCGAAACGAAAGCTCTTCCCTAACCAATCGCGTCTTGCGCCGCTCCTACAGATCGCTCCTGCTGGATGACAGCAGAATCAACGCACGCGACGTTTAAGCTCGGCTATCAACTGCGAGACTTCCGAGGGCGCGATCTTCGCGTAGCGCTCCGGCAAGAGACTGCGGCGAGAGGACTCCTGCACCGCCAGCAGTTCCATGAGCTGGATCGTGTCGACATGTTGCGGCGGGATGAAATCTGCGATGGCCTGCTGCAGATGCGACACGGCGATGCCCATATCCTCTTCACGCGCGAGGTCGAGTGCGAGCAGCGCGATGGCTTCGAGATCGGCGTTGGAGTAACCATCCAGGCCGCCCAGCGATTCGGTCAATGCTGCGGCGGCATCCTCTGGAAGCGCGGCGCCATTGCGCGAAAGAATCACGCGAACGATGCGCAGACGGTCTTCGGCGTTATCGGCGTAGAAGAACGGAATCTTGCGATCGAGCCGGCCCGGACGCTTGATGTCGACATCGAGTTTGTCCGGACGGTTGGTCATCAGGATCGTCAGCACGTGACCGCGATTGTCGGTATCGGACATGAAGTCCTTGATACGCGCGATGACCCTCGACGACGTGCCGCCATCGGTGTCGCCACCTTCGCCGCTGCCGAAGCTGCGGTCGCCTTCGTCGATGACCAGCGCGATCGGGCTCATCGCGCGGATGATCTTGAGCACGCGTTCGAGATTCGATTCTGTCGATCCCACCCACTTCGAACGGAAATTCTTCAACACCACGCCCGGCAGCCCGGCTTCTTTCAGGAACGCCTTGATGACGAAGGTCTTGCCGACGCCCATCGGCCCGACCGCGAGCAATCCCATCGGCGCGAGCTTGCGGTCGCCGGTCTTGATCGTCGCCGCGATCTTCATCAGCTCCTGCTTGATCTGGTCGTAACCGCCGACCGCGTCAAGGCCGTAGCTCGGATCGAGGAATTCGATGAGATCACCACAGGAGCGCTGGATGATCTCGCGCTTGCGCGTGCCGATGATGGCGAGCATAGCGTCAAGTGGATGTTCGTTCGATGCCGGTGCGGCGTGACCGAGAATCATGAACGCGATTTCTTCCCGGGTCTTGCCTGCAGTGACACCCGCGTACATTTCGGCACGTTGTTGCGCGTCGGGCGCATCGCCCAGCAGTTGCAACGCCAGCGCCTTGCGCTCCGCTTCAGGTAGACCGGCCGCCGGACGCTCGGCGACGATGCTGTCGATTTCGAGCAGGCGCAGACCCGAGGTGTGCTTGGCGACCAGCGCCTGCTGTTCGGCCAACATGTGCGGCGCCGACTGTCCGACCAGTTGTGCGCGTGCGGCCTCATCGGGAAGCGGCACTTCGATTGCGGCGATGCGGGGATTGGTGTTGAGCGACGGATGCAGTTCAGCCAACGATGCGCACAGCAGCACGACGATGTGATTGCGCTGCAACAGCAGACCGCTCAATGACCAGTCGTGCAGGATTTCAAGCAGACCGCGTTCGTCGGTACTCAGGAACGTGGTTTCGGCGTTCGGCACCAGATCGCCGGCATGCGGCAGGACCAGCGCGACGCCGTCGCCGACGCGCATGCGCAGTTCGAGCTGTGCCATGTCCGCAAGCAAAGACTCGGCATGTTCCATCGGCTTGGTCTGTTCACCACGCCGCTTCAAACCCGCGTGCCGCAGCGCCAACTCGTAACGCTGCGGTTTCGCTGCCAGCACCACGTCGTGGACGTAATCGACGAAGGGCTGCAGTACACCGTCGTGCGGCACACCATCGTGGACATTGCCATGGAGTACGAACACGCCGGCTTCGCCCGCGAGATAGCGACGCTTGAGTTCATCGGCCCAGGGCGGCAGCGCAACGGTGTTGAGTGTGGTCATGGGATTTCCGTGATGCGATCAGAAGCACCGAACAATGAGACTGCAAACAATGAGACGGCGAACAAAGCGATCCCTGACTGGATCGAAGTCCATGGAAGAATTCGCTGTGCATCCGCTGTGCAATCGATACAGCAGAACCGCAGTTCTTCCACCGACCCGATCCATCCGGGACGACCACGAAACGTCAGATTGTACGATCCGCGCCCGTCTGCCCTGCGCGTTCTTTTTTCAGCGCTTCGAGCTTGTTGCGCGCGCTCGACTTGCTGCTGTTGGCCTTCAATGCCTTCAGGCGCACATCGAGATCGGATTCACGCAGTTCGTCGCCGAGCTTGGCTTTCGAGATCGTGTCCTTGATTCCGGTGCGGACGTTTTCCAGCGCGCGCAGCTCGGCGTCGACGGACAGACCTTCGAGCTGGTCCTGGATGCGCACGCGCGCCTGCGCGCTCTGCATCTTGGCAAGCATGCGTTCCTTTTCGGCTTTGAGCTTGCCGATTTCACCCTTGACCTCGGTCAGTGCAGCCTTCGCGGTTTCGACGTCTTTCTGTGCCGATTCCATTTCCACCTGCAGGGACGCGATCTCGGCGTCGATCGTGTCCTTGCGTTCGATCAGCTCGACCGCGATGTCGTCCTGGCCTTCGGCCATCGCCTGTTCCAGCATCGAACTCAACTCATGCTGCTGCGCCTGCGCCTTCTGCAGACGGTCGGCCGCATCTTCACGCAGACGAATCAGCCCTGCGGTCGCGTTTTTGAGCTTGTTGTACTTCTCCACCATGGTGTTGATCGCGTTTTCGTAGGCGATCTCCGGGTGCTGCTGTTCCAACCCGCTGATGAACAACGACATGAACCCGCGTACGAGATTGCTGAGACGGCTGAAAATGTTGAGGCTCATTGGGGGCTCCTGGGCATGATCGAATCGTGATTCGGTAATTATTGCGTCGTACGTGCGGTGGTTTTCGCCGCTTTCGCAGCTGAATTTCCGGTGGTCGCGCTGGCTTGTAAATAATGGCTCTCGAGATCGTTCTGCGAGAGCTCCAGCTCGATATCCTCTTCCAGCTGCAACCGCGACAGCGATTCGCCGAGTTTGGAGCCGAGCACACTGGAATACGGGCTGGCAACGACCATCTGATAGATCTCTTCGACCTGATCGGGCAACGACACCAGCGCGGCCTCGATCGACATCCGCCGAGCGGCAAGTCTGTCGTGGCGCAATTTGATCGCAAGATAATCGTCGTGCGCCATCTTCAGGTGACGGAAACGCGGATCGGATTCCTCGACCTCCGCGAGCGCACGTTCGGCCTCACGCAAACGGCGGTCAACGGTCGCCTCTTCGCCGCTGCGGAGACGTTCCTTGATCGTCACCTCGGCCAACCACATCGCGAGGTAATCGACCGAGGCCTTGTCGACGCGTTCGGCATCGTCGTAGGACAACTGGCTCTGCTCCTCTCCGGCAATGCGATACAGCACCGCAGCGCGCTCGACGATCACCTGGTATCTCTGCCACATCGCCATGCCGGAGACGCGTTCCAACCCACCGTGCAGCAAAAAGAGTTCGTGCTGCAGTTGAGCGCGTCGGTGATCGATCGCGGCGTGTCGCGCATCGCGATCGACCTTGCTGCGAAACGACGGCAGATCGGGAATGACCAGCGCCGTCAGCACCTGCACCGCTGCGAGCACCACCAGCGCGCCGATGGCGCCGGCACCGCCTGCGGGAACCGACGCTACCGCAGCGGCGAGCCCACCACCGAGCACGGTCATCACATTGGGCTGACTGGTCAGCCATGCGCGCAGATAACTGATGGTTTTGGGCGTTTGGCTCATCGAATCAGACAGTCACGCGGACGTTGCCCTTGCCCGCCGCTTGATGCAGACGGCTGAGGATCCGCTGCTCCAGCGCGACCGCCTCGGGCATGCGCAGCCAACCGGTGTCGCGCGGCTTGGGCGTGGCGATCTCGAAATCATCGGCAATCCGCGCCGGCTGGGTCGACAGCACCACGACACGATCGCCCAGCAAGAGAGCTTCGGTGACGTCGTGGGTGACGAATACGATCAGACAGGGATGCTCCGCATACAACTTCACCAGCAACTTCTGCATATCCTCACGGGTCTGCGCATCGAGCGCGCCGAAGGGTTCGTCCATCAACAGGATGCGCGGGTTGAGCATCAGCGAGCGCGCGAGCGCAATGCGCTGGTTCTGCCCACCGGAAAGCTGGCTCGGCAGCAGTCTCGCCTTGTCGGCCAGCCCGACCGCTTCGAGCATGTGCATGACCTTGTCGCGCCGTTCCGCAAACGGAATGCGGTCGCGCCACAGCGACAGCCGGAACGGAAACGCGACGTTGTCGTAGACGTTCAGATCCGGTCGGTTGGCATAGCGCTGGAACACCATGACGGCATCGTCGTGGGCGTCGTCGCAGGGCTCGCCATCGATGCGAATGATGCCGCTGCTGGGCATCACGACGTTCTGCGGCCGCACACCGCCCATCATGTACAAAAGCGTGCTTTTTCCGCAGCCGGACGGCCCGAGCAGCATGTTGATGCTGGGGCCGGTGAAGCGCAGATCCAGATCGTCGACGACACGATTCACGCCACCTTCGGGACGCGGATATTCCTGCACCACGCGTTCGAGCGCGATGACCGCCGGGCCTGTCGGCTGCACAGCCGAGGCGCTCATGCCTGCGTCTCCCAAGGATAAAGCTGACGCTTGACCGCACGCATCAGCTGATAGGTGATCAGTGCGAGCGCGATGATGACCGCGATGCCGGCGAACACCTGATCCATCGCGCTGAAACGGCGCGCGTTCTGGATGAGCTGACCAAGACCGACTTTCGCGTTCACGTATTCCGCGACAGTGATATAGGTCCACATCACCGACACGCTGACGATGATCGCATCGGCGATGCGCGGCATCGCAATCGGCACCACGGCATGGCGGATACATTCCCACGGCGTGGCGCCGAGGTCGCGGGCACTCGTCCAATAACTCTGCGGCACCGCCTGGATGGCGTCGCGCACCATCGGCACCAGATACACCACTGCGCCGAGAAACAGGAAGGTCACTTTCATGGTTTCGCCGATGCCCAGCCACATCACCAGGATCGGCAGCAATGCAACGACCGGCGCAGAGCGGAAGGGATCGATCAGCGGCGACAACGCCGCGTTCAACTTCGGCGACGCGCCCATGAAAATACCCAGCGGCACACCGATCAGCACCACCAGCACGCCGGCAGCAGCAACACGGCCGACCGACCATAACGTGGCGTTGAACAGCAGACTCTTGCCGTCACTCCAGATCAGGTAGCCGAGCGCCTTCATCACCGAAACGGGCGACGGCAATTTGTTCGGGCTGATGAGGCCGCTGGCGCTGAGGCCGAACCACAGCAGCAGCACGACAGCGACGCCGCCGACTCCCAGTTGGCGGCGCAACCCTCCCGGGAGCGCCGCATAGGGATTCCAACCGTGCACCATCAGCGCGAACCGAACACAGCGATGCGGGTCGAACGGTTCATCTCGCGGCAGCCGTCGAGACCCACGCCTTCAGAAGCCGGGTTGTTCTCGTCGCACAGCGGTTTGTTGGAACCGTTGCCAACGATCTTGAAACGCTCGCGCGGGAACTCCCACTGCTTGACCAGATAGTCCACCACGGTCTCGGCGCGTACTTGTGACAGGCGGTTGTTGATCGCAGCGTTGCCGGTACTGTCGGTATTGCCGCTGATCTCGAAATAGGCGCTGCCGTTGTTCTCGATGAACGGCACCATGTCAGTGTCGATGGTTTTCTCGGCGCGCTTGGTCAGGCCCGACTGCCCGCTGGCGAAGTTCACGGTCACCGGCTTGGTCACTTCGGCCGGCGCCTGCACCGCTTCTTCACGCGCAGCGGCGGTATAGGTTTCGACTTTCTTCGATTCGGCCTGCGCTGCGGTGCTCGCGTCGTACAGGCTGCGGATGAAGCTGGTATCGAAACTGTCCTGCGGCGTGATCACCGGCGACTTCGGGTTCGCCAACGCGCCGGCGGCACGATAGATCTGATCGAAACGCTGATAGACGCGCTCGTAGTGATTGGTGCCGCCGGACATGCCAAGGATGCGTGCATTGTCGGCGACGCCGGTCCACAGCAGATTCTGGAACAGGCCTTTCACGAACGGCTTGCCTTCGTCCTTCGCCAGCAGCGTGAAGAATTCCTCGGTCTTCACCAGCGCATCGACGGCCTGGTCAGGATTGGCTTTGGCCGCATCCACGCCCTTCATCCAGCCGTTGACCAGTTTCTGCACTGCGGCGCGACCCTGCGCATCGTTCAACACGCGCTGGTCGCAGACCATCACGTCGAAGATCAGGTTGGACGCGGTCTTGGTCGAATAGACCACATGGCCTTTGGTCGCGCGCAGCGCCAAGGACAGATCCGGGTCCCACAGCGCGGCGGCATCGACGTTGCCCGACTCCAGCGCGGCGCGCACACCGGCGAGGCCGTCTTCGGCGGCGATGTACACGTATTCGATGCTCTGCTTCTTCCGCGCCGACAGCGACGAGTTGTCGATCGCGTCGATCGCCATACCGTGCGACGGCGTGAACTGCAGCAGCGCGAGTTTCTTGCCGGCCAGGTCTTCGACGCTTCGGATCGACGGGTCCTTGGCGATGATGGCGTCGGCACCTCGGGTGTTGTCGACGATCATCACCGCTTTCGCGTCATGGCCGCTGTTGCGCAGATTCGGCTGCTCCTGCGCCCAGAAGTCGGAGGTCCGCCACGCGCACTGCGCAGTGCCGGCTTCGAAGATCGTCGACAGCGTCGGGATATCATCCTGAATGACGAATTCGACATTCAGACCTTCCTTGTCGAACAGCGAGCCCGGCTCGGTCTTCAGGCTCTGGCCGTTGGCGACCAGCGCCGGCGCATAACCGTGGAAGCTGACGATGCTGACTTTCAGCGGATTGCCAGCGGAACCCAGCGGGCCATCGTCCTTGCTGGTGTAGGCGCCGGCGGACGCGGTCTTGCCATCGTCGGTCTGTGCGGCAGCGACAGCACCTTGATCGCCGCTATCGGCCTGCCGGCTCTTGTACAGATTCCACAGGACCGAGCCGCTACCGACCAGGACGATGGCGCCGATCAGCAATTTGGCGAATGGGGTGAGTTTGACGGCCATGGGGGACTCCTTCTGTAACTGGATTCAACGCAAAGGGGAAATATTCGGAAAGCGATACACGCAGGCGCCGGACTCAGGCTGCCGGCGCCCGGAACTGTGCGCAAAGCTCCTCCAGATCGAGCACATGGGCATCGATCCGCTGGGTTTCGCGCTGCAATGCCGCCTTGTTGGATTCCGATTCGGACTGCAGCTTGGCGACATCGGCGGCGGTGGTGCCGATGGCATCATGGATCTGCGCTTCGAGTGCCGCGATCTGCTGACGCAACTCCGCGACGCGGCCATCGCAACTGGTCTCCAGCGCCGACACGCGTTCGAGATTCGCCTTCACCAGTGCATCGGCAGTTCCCTGCATGTGACGCTGGTGGCCGCGCAGGGCGGCCAGTTTGGCGTCCGCATCGGCCAGCACCTGTTCCATCGACCACGTCTCGTCGGCGACATCCATCGCCATGATCGCAGCGCGACGGGTGGCGGGATCCAGCGTGCGCAGGCCGTCGACCAGCTTCAGCAGGCGCTCCACCGGAAACGACGCATCGGCGACGCCCTGGCGGCGGTAGATGTCGGCGAACGCCAGACCTTCTTCAATCCCGGCGATGGCGCCGATATCCACCGTGTCAGCTGCTGCTTCACCGGGTATCGGCGGCGGCGCGACCGACTCGGCCTGCGCGGCACGGCGGATGATCGCATCGATGTCGTTGTCCTCGACGGCGGGGCGCGGACGCATCGGCTCGACCGGCTCGATCAGGCGTGCCGCTTCGAGAATCTTCTTCAATGACGCCATCGTGTCCCCGGCCCGTCGAAAGAGTGACCAACGACAAGAATAAGGGAAGGGCGGGACAAATCCAGCACAACCGGCTCCGGCAGAAGGTCAGTGGCCATCGATGCGCACCAGAACGACCGTCCGCCGTGTCTGGACCAGATCGGACATCGACGCATCCTCACGACGGATCTCGGCCAGCAGGCTGCGCCTCTTGAATGCAAGGGCGACGACGAGCTGATGATTCAGCGGCGCCCTAAACGCCGTGATTCCTGCCCTGCCAAGGTGCGTACCAGGCACGGATACGGGCAATGTCCGCCTCCATGTCGTCGGTCAGCACGAAAGGTTCGCCGACGCCGATGACCCTGTCGGGATAGTGGAAGTAGGCCGGAACCACCGGCACCCCGGCGCCCTTGGCGATCTTCCAGAAACCCGTCTTCCAGCGCCCGACCCGTTTGCGTGTGCCCTCGGGCGCAATCCCGACCCACAGCTGGGTCTCGGTTTCGAACCGTTCCAACACTTGCCCGATCAGGTCATGCGACGCATTGCGATTGACCTTGATCACACCGAACCGGCGCAGCAAGACGCCGAGCGGCCACCAGAACAGCTGATGCTTCGCGAAGATGCGCACATCCAAGCCGAGGGCGACCTTGACCGCAAACCCCCAGAAGCCATCCCAGTTCGATGAATGCGGCGCACCGATCAACACCGCCTTCGGCAGATCGGGCATGGCACCGACCATCCGCCAGCCCCCCAGTCGCAGGATCGCCCGTGCGACCCCACGGGCAACACGGCCCCGAGTCGTCCGTGGCACGTGTGGCGGCATTGGCGGCACCAGTCCGTCGTGCTCATCTCCGTCGCGCTCGTCTTGCACCATCTCAATCCCAATCCTTGGTTGCGCGGGTCCGCTTGACCGTGGAGCGCTGGCGTTTGGTATCCAGTCGCCGCTGCTTGGCGGCGCGGGACGGTTTGGTGGCCACGCGTGGCGTCGGCGCTTTCAATCCGGCCTCGATGAACGCCGCCAACCGCTCCCGGGCATCCTCGCGGTTGCGCTCCTGGGTACGGAAGCGCTGGGCACTGATCACCAGCACGCCTTCGGTCGTCACCCGCCGGTCGCGGCGGGCGAGCAGACGCTCGCGCACCGCCTCCGGCAATACCGCCGAATTCGTCACGTCGAACCGCAGCTCCACCGCAGTTGCCACCTTGTTGACGTTCTGTCCGCCCGGCCCTGAAGAACGCACGAAGCGCTCGACGAGTTCCGACTCGGGGATCGTGATACCTGTATTCACCTTGTCCTCCATGGCCGAATTGTACTGTCAGCCTGTCGCCGCACAGCGGCGGAGGCCGGCATTTGACCCGACCGGGCCGCTGCCGGATGATTCCTGTCCACGCTGGAGAACCGCCCATGACCCGTGAATCCCTGTTGTCGACCACAATGACTGCAAGCTTGGCGCTCTGTGCCTGTTTGGCCCTACCGGCCCTCGCGCAGGACTCGGCAGCTGTCGGTGGCAATGCCGACCCCGCACTCGTCGGCGGCTCCGGCAGCGCTTCGAGTTACGGCGGCGGTCGCGCGACAAGCACCGGCGGCGGCAGGTCACTGGCCTTCTATCGGGATGAGGCCCTGGCGGGGGTCGACCTCGAAGCGTCGGCCACCGAAGTCGAATCCCTGTTGTCCATGGTCGACAGCCAGCTCGAAGGCACCCGTAACACCGACAGCAACGATGGCGATTACGCCAGCGCCATCCGCTATCGCGATCAAGCCGAGGCCCTCGTCAAGCGCAGCTGGAAACAACTCGGCCCACTGACGCGCGATCTTTACACCGCGAATTACGACCGCACCAACCCCGACGACAACAGCCAACGCTATCGCTCGCCCTATGGCGACCAAGGGCAGATCGAAGCCGAACAGCTCGGTGGTGCGCAGGATGCGCAGGGCGCGATGCAGAACCTGCGCGACATGCTGCTGCCGATGCTCAAAGACCTGAAACAGGGCCTGGACAACGAGCTGCAACAACGCTCGAACGGTCTCTGAGGAGGCGCTGATGAAGCAACGTGTCCTGTTGGCAGCAGGCCTGACGATCTGCCTCCTGTTCCAATCGCCTGCCCGGGCCGCGCCACCGAGCGATGCCCAGATCGACAAGATGCTCGACACGATGGACATGCAGCGGACCCTGGACGAGATGTACGTCCAGATCGACGCCATGAGTACGAACATGGGGCTGCAGATGCTCGGCGAGGACGCCACGCCCGAGCAGCGCGAATCATTGCGACGGGTCACGGCGCAGCAACAGTCCCTGATGCGCAGCACGCTGTCGTGGGACACCCTCGGACCGATCTATCGCAAGGTCTACGGCAAGCTCTTCAGCGCCGAGGAAGTCGAGGCGATGACCGCATTCTATGGCAGCGAAACCGGGCGCGGCATCATGCGCAAGATGCCGCAGGCGATGCAGCTGTCGATGGAAGAAATGCAGCCGCTGATGCGGTCGATGATCGAGGACATGAAGAAGACCCTCGAAACCGAAATCGAACGGCCCGCCGCAAAGAAACCATAAGCGCCCGACGTTCAGAGATCCGGCAGATCCTGGAACAGCGCCAACGCCTTCAGGAACTCGACGTCCGGCGGCGCGACGACATCGACCCGCGCACCACTGTGCGGATGCAAGAAGCGCAGGCGTTCGGCATGCAACAACATCCGATGGATGCCCAACATCCGGAACGCGCGGTTGTGGCGACCGTCGCCGTGGCTGGTATCGCCGATCATGTGATGGGAAAGATGCTTGAGATGCCGACGGATCTGCCGGAACCGCCCGGTCTGCGGCCATGCGCGCAGCAGCGCGTAACGCGACGTCGGAAACGTGCTGCTTGCGCCAGCGGACGGCAGATCCAGCTCGCAGGTCGCGAGTCGCTCGAAACGCGTCACCGCCGGTTTTTTCTGCGGCTTGCCCGGGCCGCCGTCGAGCGGATGATCGACGACGAACGCAGCCTCTTCCGGCCACCCCCGGCACACCGTCAGATACTGCTTTTCGACCTCCCCGGACATCAGCGTCTTGCCCAGCGCCGACGCGCTCTCGCGGTCGAACGCCAACAGCAGACAGCCGCTGGTGGCGCGATCGAGACGGTGTACCAGGAAAATCTGCCGGCCGAACTGCTCGCGAAGCCGGTCCGCAGCGAAATCGGTCTCGCCGCGCGCCAGCGCGCTGTCATGCACCATCAGCCCGGCCGGTTTGTCGACCACGGCCAGCGCCTCATCGCAGTACAACACCGGTAGCGCTACCGGCGCAGCGGGTTCACAGGGGAACTCCGGGAAAGACGTCTGGGTCATCGTAAGGGCGTCGAGGTCTGCGAGAATCGACATCCATTCTCTCCGATCCGCATCCTGCAAGGAGTTTCCGATGCCGCTGCACCGTCTTGTGTCACCGCTGGCGCTGGCTTGCATGCTGGCGTTGTGCGCCCCCGCTGTCGCCGCCGATGCGGTGAAAGCCCCGAAAGGCATGACGGCCGGTCCGTGTGTGGAAGGCCTGTGCGAATACAGCCTCGCAAACGGTCTGCGCGTACTGCTGTACCCCGACGCCAGCACGACGAAGGTCACCGTCAACATCGTCTACCGGGTCGGATCGGTCGATGAGAACTACGGCGAAACCGGCATGGCGCATCTGCTCGAACACCTGATGTTCAAAGGCACGCCGAGCCGCACCGACATTCCGGGTGAGATGAAAAAACGCGGCATCGAGAAGAATGCGACCACGTGGCTGGATCGCACCAACTACTTCGGCACCTTCCCCGCCAACAACGAGACGCTCGACTGGCTGCTCGATCTGGAAGCGGACCGCATGACGCACTCGTTGATCGCGAAGAAGGATCTCGACAGCGAGATGACGGTGGTCCGCAACGAAATGGAGAGCGGCGAGAACAATCCGGTCGGCATCACGCTCGAACGCGTCCGCTCCACCGCCTACCTGTGGCACAACTATGGCAACAGCACCATCGGCGCCCGGTCGGATGTCGAGCACGTGCCCATCGAACGGCTTCAGGCCTTCTACAAGACCTGGTATCGCCCCGACAACGCCACGCTGATCATCGCTGGCCGCCTCGACCCCGCCACGACCCTGGCGAAGATCCAGCAGAGTTTCGGCCCACTGCCTCGCCCTGCGACACCGCTGCCGGCGTCTTACACAGTCGAACCCACCCAGGATGGCGAACGCGAAGTCACCGTCCGTCGCGTCGGCGATCTGCGCGTGGTCGCTGCGGCGTATCGCAACGTCGGCGCGACACACCCCGACAGCGCGGCCATCAGCGTCCTGATGGATATCCTCGGCGACACGCCGAGCGGCCGGCTGCACAAGGCATTGGTCGAATCCAAATTGGCGGCCAACACGGGCGCTTTCGGCGACAGCCTGCGCGATGGCGGCATCATGACCCTGCTGGCGATGGCCCCGAAAGACACCGACATCGGCAAAGCCGAAACCGAACTGCTGCACCAGGCGGAAGCGATCGCGAGCCGGCCTATCACCGAGCAGGAAGTGACCGACGCGAAACTCAGAATCGCCAACGTCTACGACTATGTCCTCAACCACACCGACACGCTGGCGACGCAACTCACCGACGCCGTCGCGACAGGCGACTGGCGCCTGTTCTTCCTGCAGCGCGACCGAATCGCAGCGGTGACCGCCGCCGACGTGAATCGCGTGGCGCAGACATACTTCAAACCCAGCAATCGCACCATCGGCCGCTTCGTGCCGACCGACGCGCCGGACCGTACCGAGATCGCGGCAGCGCCGCCTGCTGCGGATGCGATGAAAGGCTATGTCGCCAAAGCCGCGACCGATGCCGGTGAAGCCTTCGATGCCTCCCACGCCAATATCGATGCGCGCACCGAAACTTTCACCATCGGCGACAAGCTGAAAGTGTCGCTGCTGCCGAAAGACACGCGCGGCGACACCGTCGTACTGAACGCCAAATTCCGTTTCGGCGACGTCGACGCCTTGCGGCCTGTGCCACCGATGGCCGCCGGTTTCGCCGGCAATCTGCTCATGAATGGCAGTGCGACGATGACCCGCGAGGAGATCGCGAAACGCTTCGAATCCCTGAACACGTTTGCGGGCATTGGCGGCAGTGTGCAATCGGCGAATATCAGTCTGACCACACGCCGCACCAGTCTGGCGGACGCGCTCGCACTCGCGGCGGATGTACTGCGCCACCCGAGCTACCCGGAATCCGAATTCGAACAGATGCGTCTGCAGTGGATCACCGGCCTGGAAGCCTCTCGCAAAGAACCGGGCACCGTTGCCGGCATGGCCATGAGCCGGGATTTCAACCCGTGGCCCGCCGATCATCCGTTCGGCTTCCGCTCGCTCGACGATACGCTGGCAAGCCTGCGCGCGCTGAAGCGAGAGGACATTCTCGCCTTCCATCGCGATTTCTACGGCACAGCGGAAGGTGAAATCACGGTCATCGGCGACTTCGATGTCGCTGCGCTGAAACACCAACTGCAGGCATTGTTCGGCGACTGGCGCAGTCCAAAACCGTTTGTCGCGCTGCCTCAGACCTATTTCCCGGTAACGGCGAAACATGCGCGCTTCAAAACACCGGACAAAGCCAACGCCGTGTTCATGGCACGTTTGAATCTGCCTTTGAATCAGGATGATCCCGACTATCCCGCACTGGTGATCGCCAACAAGATCTTCGGTGGAGATCCATTGAAAGCACGTCTGGCCGACCGTCTACGCCAGAAGGATGGACTGAGCTACAGCGTCGGCAGCGATATCGGCTTCGGTTCAAAAAAAGAAGACGATGGCGGCAGCATCAGCATCCAGGCAATCGCCGCACCCGAAAATATCGACAAGGTCGAGGCCGGCGTGCGTGAGGAACTCGCGCGATTGGTCGACGCCGGGGTCACCGAAACCGAATTGCGCGATGCGATCAAGGCCCTGATGATTGAACGCGAACAATGGCGCGGCGATGATGGCCGTCTGGCCAACAGCCTGCAAAGCAATCTGTATCTCGGACGCACGATGGCCTGGTGGGCGAACGCCGATCGCAGGATCCAGGCGTTGACTACAGCGGAAGTGAACGCAGCGCTCCGCAAACACATCAAACCGGACACCTTGAGCGTGTACGCCGCAGGGGATTTCGCGAAGGCGGCCAAGCAGTAACGCCAAAGCAAAGCCTGCATCCGGATGCCATGTGGCGGGTCTCGACCCGCCACAACCGGTCATTCTCGCTTCCAACGCTGATCGACATCATTGTGCCGATCGAGCGAGAGCACAGACCATCCTTCAGCACGATCGGAACGATCAAAAAAGCCGGGGTGAGAGACCCGGCTTACCGCCGCGGCCAAGCCGCGATGATCGCCCACAATCCGCCAAGACCGGCGATCCACGCCGCCGCAGGCACGCCGAACACACGCGGACCGCCGGCCTCAAGCGCATACAGCACGCCGGAAACGATCAACAGCCCGGTGCCGAGGATCGCGGACACGATCCTGCGCTGCATGGCATCCAGGGTCCGCGTCAGTTCGGACAGATCGTGCGAACGCATCGCAAGTTCATGTTTGCCTTCGACCTGCTGCCGCAACCAGGCGTGCAGCAGCTGCGGCATGTCCGGCGCACGGGTGATCAGCTCCGGCAGCCGCTTGCGGAATTCACCAGCGAGCCGCTGTGGGCTGTAGCGCTCGACCAGGATCTTCTCCAGCACCGGCTTCGCGACGGCCCAGATATCGAGCTGCGGATCGAGCAGACGGCCGACGCCTTCGATGTTGAGCAGCGTCTTCTGCAGCAGGATCAGCTGCGGCTGCAGGGTGAGTTCGTACTTCTGCGCGGTGCGGAACAGCTTGATCAACACCTCGGCGAGCGAAATCTGCGACAGCGGCCGGGTGAAGTAAGGCTCGCAGACCGAACGCGCGGCGGCTTCCAACTCATCGATGCGGATCGTCGCCGGCATCCAGCCCGCCTGCACATGCAGTTCGGCGACGCGGCGGTAATCGCGATTGAAGATCGCCATGAAATTCTCGGCGAGGTAATACTGGTCCTCGCTGGACAGCTGGCCGACGATGCC
Source organism: Lysobacteraceae bacterium (assembly GCA_041751895.1). Classification (GTDB taxonomy): domain Bacteria; phylum Pseudomonadota; class Gammaproteobacteria; order Xanthomonadales; family Xanthomonadaceae; genus Lysobacter_I. The sequence goes on from JBGSID010000300.1 coordinate 21,643, forward strand.
GAAGTCGATCGCGATGAAACGCGGATCGCTTTTTCGCGACGGGTCGCTGTCGACCCAGATGTTGCCGGCATGCGCGTCGGCGTGGAAGAAATTGTCGCGGAACACCTGAGTGTAGAAAACGCGAACCCCCTTCGCCGCCAGCGCTTTGCGGTCGATCCCGGCAGCGTCGAGCGCGACGATATCGTCGCTGGGAATACCGTAGACGCGTTCGAGCGTCAGTGCGCGCTCGGCGGTATGGCTCCAGATCACCTCGGGGACATACAGATCCGGCGAATCCTTCCAGAAGCGGCGGATCACCGACGCATTCGCGCCTTCGCGCTGCAGGTCGAGTTCGGCCGCGAGCGTGGTCTCGACTTCGCGCACGATTTCGCGCGGACGGATCTTGTCGGCGTTGGGATGCGCGCGATCGACCAGCGAGGCGATGCTGTTGAGCAGCGCGATATCGCCGTCGATCTGTTTTTCGATATGCGGTCGCAACACTTTGACCACGACCTCGCGCCCACCCGGGAGGCGCGCGGCGTGCACCTGCGCGATCGAGGCCGAGGCCAGCGGCGTGGTGTCGAAATGCTCGAAAGCCTCGCGGATATCCTGGCCAAGCGACGCTTCGACAATGGCGCGTGCGGTTTCGCCATCGAATGGCGCGACCCGATCCTGCAGCAGCGACAGTTCGGCCGCGATATCCGGCGGCATCAGATCGCGGCGGGTCGAAAGAATCTGCCCGAACTTGACGAAGATCGGGCCCAACTCCTGCAGCGCCAGACGCAATCGCGCGCCGCGTGGCATCGCAGCCACCTCGCGCGATGCGCGCGGCACGAACGGGCGCGCGAGTTTCAGCCAACGCTCGGCCGGAGTGCCGTCGAGCAGGTCGTCGAGACGGTAGCGGATCAGCACGCGGCCGATCCGTGTCGCCCGCAGCACCGCGCTCATGCCGCCACCCGCTTCTTCAGTCGGGCAATGCGCGCGGACAACCGCTCGGCATCGTCCCGCAGCGTATCGACATCGTCGTAGAAGGCTTCCAGTTCCGCGCGCGGCACCACATCACGCGATTCCTCGGTGAGATATTCGGCTGCGGTTTCGGCCAACTTGCGCCCACCGACCCGCGCCTGACGCAATGCCGCCGCGATGCCATTCGCGATCTGCACGCCCAACACATCACCGAACACGGTCGTGAACGGCTGCTGCCAGTCGGGATCGAAGCGCTCGGCCAAGCGCTGCAGGCGGCGCGCAAGCTCGGCATCGCCCTCAATCCGCATCCGGCCCACCGGTACGGCGGTCTCGTCTTCGTCGCGCTTGCCCAGCAACTTCGGCAACAGCGACTGCATCCCGAACGACAACATTCCGCCGAGCGTGCTGCGTACCGCCAGATCCGGCGTCTGCTCGGCATCGACCGGGCCGACGCGC
>JBGSID010000301.1:0-39546 GCA_041751895.1 Lysobacteraceae bacterium
GCCGCCCGCCGCTGATGCCGCACCGGCCACCGCCGCCGTCCAGAACGCCCCCGAAGCCGCCGCCAACGCGGCCGGCTGATCGCATTACTCTCGAGGTTCAGTCCCATGGCAACGACCCACGCCGATACCGACCACAGCGCGCACGACGCGCACGATCACAAGCAGGGCTTCGTCGATCGCTGGTTCTTCTCCACGAACCATAAAGACATCGGTACCCTCTATCTGATCTTCAGTTTCGTCATGTTCATCATCGGCGCTGGCATGTCGGTGGTGATCCGCGCCGAACTGATGACCCCGGGTCTGCAGTTCGTGAAACCCGAGTTCTTCAATCAGATGACCACGGTGCATGCACTGGTCATGATCTTCGGCGGTGTGATGCCGGCCTTCGTTGGTCTTGCGAACTGGATGGTGCCGCTGCAGATCGGCGCGCCGGACATGGCGCTGCCGCGCATGAACAACTGGTCGTTCTGGATCATGCCGTTCGCCTTCGCGCTGCTGCTGATGACCTTGTTCCTGCCGGGCGGCGCGCCTGCCGGTGGCTGGACCCTGTATCCGCCGCTGTCGCTGCAGGGCGGGTACAACGTTTCTTTCGTGATCTTCGCCATCCACATGATGGGCATCAGCTCGATCATGGGCGCGATCAATATCATCGCCACCATCCTCAACATGCGTGCTCCGGGCGTCGATCTGCTGAAGATGCCGATCTTCTGCTGGACCTGGCTGATCACCGCTTTCCTCCTGATCGCAGTGATGCCGGTACTTGCCGGTGCAGTCACCATGCTGCTGACCGACAAGTTCTTCCTGACCAGCTTCTTCAGTGCGAAGGGCGGTGGCGACCCGGTGATGTTCCAGCACATCTTCTGGTTCTTCGGTCATCCCGAGGTCTACATCATGATCCTTCCGGCATTCGGCGTGGTCTCGGAAATCATCCCGACCTTCAGCCGCAAGCCGCTGTTCGGTTATCAGGCGATGGTCTATGCAACCGCCTCGATCGCCTTCCTGTCGTTCATCGTGTGGGCGCATCACATGTTCACCGTCGGCATGCCGCTCGGTGGCGAGATCTACTTCATGTTCGCGACGATGCTGATCGCGGTGCCAACCGGCGTGAAGGTGTTCAACTGGGTCACCACGATGTGGGGCGGCTCGATCAGCTTCGAATCGCCGATGTTGTGGGCGATCGCGTTCGTGATCCTGTTCACCATCGGTGGTTTCTCGGGACTGATGCTCGCCATCGTGCCAGCGGACTTCCAGTATCACGACACCTACTTCGTCGTCGCCCACTTCCATTACGTACTGGTCACCGGAGCGCTGTTCGGCATCATCGCCGCTGTCTATTACTGGTGGCCGAAGTGGACCGGCCGGATGTACAACGAGACCTTCGCCAAGATCCACTTCTGGTGGTCGGTGGTTTTCGTCAACCTGCTGTTCTTCCCGCAGCACTTCCTCGGTTTGGCCGGCATGCCGCGCCGTATTCCGGACTACAACGTCGTCTTTGCGGACTGGAACTTCGTCAGCTCGATCGGTGCGTTCGGCATGTTCGTCACCCCGTTCATGATGGCGTTGGTGCTGTGGCACTCGCTGAAGTACGGCGAGAAAGCGACTGCACGCGTGTGGGAAGGTGCGAAGGGTCTGGAATGGACCTTGTCGTCGCCGCCGCCGCACCATAGCTTCACGACGCCGCCGGTGATTCGCGAAGGCGATCTCGCCCACGGTGATATCACGCACTGATCTGTCCCCCTGATCTATGCACCTGACCCAACAGAGTCCAAATCGATGAAGCCGCAATCGCCTGTCGCCACTGATCAGCAGTCTGCTCGCCGCGCCGCTGCGCGCCGAACGGCCTTGATCGTGGCCGGGGTTGCGGTGATGGTTTACGTCGGTTTCATTCTGCTGAATATGGTGGCGAGATGAGCGACAAAGCGCCCAACACCCGTCGTGTCGGCATTGCCGGCATGGTTGCCGTGTCGATTGCAGCGTTTGGTTTCAGTTTCGCGCTGGTGCCCCTGTACCGTATTGCCTGCGAGAAGGTGCTCGGAATCCGCCTCGAACGCGTAGCAGCCGACCCCGGCAAAACCAGCACTTCGGACCGTAGCGATCGCCTGATCACGGTGACGTTCGATGGTGGTGTGAACTCGAAGCTGCCATGGGAGTTCAGTCCGCGTCAGATGAGCATGAAGGTCCGCCCGGGTGAGATTTATGAAACCTCATACTTCGCTCGCAACACCAGCAACCGTGGCATTGTCGGCAGCGCAACGCCGTCTGTAGCGCCGGCGCTTGCGTCGAAATACTTCAACAAGACCGAATGCTTCTGCTTCACTGCGCAGACTCTTGCCGCAGGCGAGGCCCGTGATATGCCGGTGCGTTTCATCATTGATCCGGATCTTCCGGAAGATGTGCATACCGTTACCCTGTCCTACACTTTCTTCAAGAACGATCTGCTCACCGCAAGGTTGAATGCGCCCCAGGCGGGCGCTTCCACCGACGCGCAGCGCAGCGCGCCCTGACTTTCCCAGACTTTTTTTCGCGAGACGACCGCCATGGCTCAAGCGCACGCCGACCCCCACGATGCCAATGTCTACTTTGTGCCTCACAGCAGCAAGTGGCCGGTGTTCGCTTCGGTATTTCTGTTCACGACCATGATCGGGTTCGCCAGCTGGTTGAATCACCTCGGTTTCGGCAAGACGGTGTTCTTCCTCGGACTCGCCGGCTTGCTTGCGATCCTCTTCAAGTGGTTCGCCGACGTGATTCTTGAATCGCTGGCCGGTCACTACAACAAGCAGGTCGACGTGTCCTTCCGCATGGGCATGGTGTGGTTCATCTTTTCCGAAGTGATGTTCTTCGCCGCGTTCTTCGGAGCGCTGTTCTACGCGCGCCAGTTCGCGTTGCCGTGGCTTGGCGGCGAAGGCGATGGTGCGATGACCAACGCCACCCTGTGGCCGAATTTCAGTGCTGCCTGGCCGAGCAGCGGTCCGGCTGGTGTCGGCGGTACTTTCCAGACGATCCCGGCCTGGGGTCTTCCACTGATGAACACCTTGATCCTGCTGACCTCGGGTGTGACCGTGACCATGGCGCACCACGCGCTCAAGGCCGCGCATCGCAAGGCCCTGCTGATCTGGTTGGGCGCAACGGTCGCTCTGGGCTGTCTGTTCCTGTACTACCAGGCCACGGAGTACATTCATGCCTATCAGCAATTGAATCTTACGCTGGGCTCAGGCATCTACGGCTCCACCTTCTTCATGCTCACCGGCTTTCACGGCGCGCACGTGACCCTCGGCACACTGATGCTGGCGATCATGTGGCTGCGTTGCGCCCGCGGGCACTTCACCAAGGATCAGCATTTCGCATTCGAAGCGGTTGCATGGTACTGGCACTTCGTGGACGTGGTGTGGCTGGGCCTGTTCCTGTTCGTCTACGTACTCTGAGTCGACTTGCGGCACTTCGTCCGGATTGTCGGATCAAGGATTGCCGGATCAAGCCGGTGCCTGCCGGGTCGATGACAAAAACAAAGGCCGGCATTGTGCCGGCCTTTGTGTCTTTATCCGAAGAACGTGAGTCGGATGGAGAGGGTTCGGATACGGTACGGTAGTCAACCCTTGGGATTGCTACCGATGCCGTGGGGCTGGATCCAGCCCATGTAGATCGCCAAGGCGACGAGGAGGATCAGCGCAACGGACAGCGCAATGCGTTTTGTCAGTGCGTTGACCGTGCGATTGCTCTGGCCTTTATCGACGAGCATGTAGTACAGCCCGGCACCGAGATTCCACAGTATCAGGACCAGAAACCCGATGATGAGCAGGGTCTTCAGCGAATCGCTCATGACGCACTCCTGCGGCGCATACGGCTGCGCGGCTTGCAGACGACATTATTGCAGGCGATGAGACCCATCGGATGAATCTTCGTCGGCAAACACTGTTCCTGTGGATGATCGCCTTGATCGTGATCACGCTGTTCGCACGTCTCGGATTCTGGCAGTTGGACCGCGCAGCCGAGAAGCGGGTCATGCTTGAAAAATCGTCCGAAGCGCTGTCGTCGCGAAAACCGCAGCCGCTGTCGGTCGTCGCTGATATGCGACGCGAAAAGGATTACGACTGGGTCGAGGTTCAGGGCCGTTTCGTGGATGCGCCTGCGGTGCTGCTCGACAACCAGCAGCGCGACGGTGTGGTGGGTGTCCGCGTCTATCGGCAATTCCTGCGGGATGACGGGCTGCCGATCCTGGTCGATCTCGGCTGGCTGGCGCTGCCGCCAGAGCGCACGATGCCTGTGGTCGGCCGCGATAGCGGGCGACATGTGCTGACGGGGATGTTGTTGCCGCCTCCCGGACAGGGGCTGCGTATCGGCCCGCTACAAGTCTTGGCTGACGGAACGCTGCTGACGACGGCGATCGATCTGCCGTCGCTGCGTGAGATCCTGGAGCTGCCAAGATTGGCGCCACGCGTGTTGCGACCTGAGCCCGATCCCGCGCTGGGCTATGCACGTGATTTCGACATACTGCCCAATACACTTCCGCCCGAACGGCATCTGGGCTACGCCGTGCAATGGTTCGCACTGGCACTTGCCGTGCTGATCACCGCGCTGCTGCTGACTTGGCGCTCGTATCGCGCCGCACGCCAGAATGAAAGGTCATTGCCATGAACAACACCGCAGATGTACAACAGAAGCGCAACCGACTCGCGCTGGTTGCGATCTTCGCGATCTTTTTCGGCGCGTTCGCGCTGGCCGGCATTCTGCGCTTCACAGGATGGCGGCCTGCCGGGATGAAAAATCACGGCGAGTTGTTGCAACCACCTGGCGATCTCCGCAAGCTCACTCCCCGTCTCGCGACCGGAGAGGATTACCAGTGGGATCCGGTCCAGCGGATGTGGCGCATCGTGGTTGCGCCGCCTGCGGATTGTGGCGATCCCTGTGTTGCACTGTCTGCCCAGATCGACACCGTCTGGCAGCTGTTTGGGCGCGAAGCAGACCGCGTACATGTGCTGTGGTTGGGCGAACCACCTGCTGCTGCGACGCGCGGATGGGAGCTGCGCGTACTCAAGGACGATCCACGCTTGCGCGCGGCGCTGCCGCGATCAAGTGACCCTGCAGGCGTTCCGGTGTATGTGGTTGATCCGAACGGCTTCGTCATTCTGCGTTACGCTCCGGGTTTCGATCCGGCCCATCTTCGCCAGGACATGTCCCGGCTGTTGAAGCTCAAGTAGAAAGCCTCTCCCCATGTTGCAAACTTCCATCGATTCCCGGCGATCCACGCAGAAGCCGCTGCTTTACCGTCATTTCCATCGTATCGCCTGGCTGGCAGCGGCATTGGCGCTGTGCGTGATCGTATTCGGCGGATTCGTGCGGTTGTCGAACGCCGGTCTGAGCTGCCCGGATTGGCCGACCTGTTACGGTCGTGCGACCTGGCCGCAGGCCGCCAACGATGCGGTCGACCATGCCGCGAGCGCGATTCGCCCATTCGAGACGCACAAGGCCTGGCGCGAGCAGGTTCACCGCCATGCTGCTGCGATCCTCGGGACGCTGGTCCTGATCCTCGCGCTCCTCGCCGTTCGGCGTCGACGTTTTGGCATCGCGCAGACATTGGTGGCGGCGGCGCTTGTCGGTGCTGGCATCCCGCTCTACATGCAAGGCATGCATGAGGCTGCAGTCGCATGTGCGGTGCTCGGCGAACTCATCCTGCTGATTGCCGCACTGCGTTGGCACAATGACGATCTATCCCGCGTAGCCACGTTCACCCTGATGCTGATCGTGTTTCAGGCATTGCTGGGCATGTGGACAGTGACATTGCTGCTCAAGCCTGTCGTGGTGATGGGGCATCTGCTTGGCGGCATGACGACGTTTTCGCTGCTGACCTGGATGGCATGGCGTGCAACTGACATCCCTGTGCGGATCGCAGGCGCGGTTTCGATGCGGCGTTGGTTGATCGGAGCCGTTATTGTCATCGGAATCCAGATTGCGCTCGGTGGTTGGGTGAGCGCGAACTACGCTGCGCTCGCCTGCGGGAACGATTTTCCGACCTGCGTCGGCCAGTGGGTGCCGCCGCATGATTTTCGTGAAGCATTCATCTTGTGGCGCGGTGTCGGCGTGGATTACGAAGGCGGCGTACTCGACGGCGCATCGCGTATCGCGATCCAGCTTGCGCACCGGATGATGGCGGTGGTGGTGTTCGTGTATCTGCTGGCGCTGGCACTCAAGTTGATACGCACCCCTGGATTGTGGCTGACCGGCGTCATGCTGATCGTGCTCGTCTCGGCGCAGGTCGCGCTTGGTATCTCCAATGTGATGCTCGGCCTGCCGCTGTGGACGGCGGTGATGCACAACGCTGGCGCTGCACTGCTTCTGTTTCTGCTGGTTGGCCTGCTGGCGCGTCTGCGCCCGCCGGCGGCCTGAGTCGATGGGGATGGCCGCGATGCCGATGCGCGAATACTGGGCCCTGACCAAGCCGCGTGTGGTGGCGCTGATCGTATTCACTGCATTCGTGGGCATGTTTCTCGCGGTGCCCGGTTTGCCGCCGCTGCGCGAGAGCGTGTTCGGCTTCATTGGCATCTGGCTGGCGGCGGCCAGTGCGGCCGCCATCAACCATCTGATCGATCAGCGCATCGACCGCGTGATGGCGCGTACCGCACATCGTCCGCTCGCAACGGGAGCGCTGAAGCCTGCTCAGGTCCTCACGTTCGCGGTGTTCCTCGGTGCCTTGTCGATGACGTTGCTGATCTCGATGGTCAATCCGATCACGGCCGCGCTGACGTTCGCTTCGCTGATAGGCTATGCCGTCGTTTATACCGCATGGCTCAAGCGCGCCACGCCGCAGAACATCGTCATCGGCGGTATTGCCGGCGCAGCGCCGCCCTTGCTCGGTTGGGCTGCCGTCACCGGCATGAACAATCAGTGGGATTGGGCGCATGCACTCCTGCTGGTGTTGATCATCTTCGTGTGGACACCACCGCATTTCTGGGCGCTTGCGATCTTCCGTCGCGACGACTACGCACGGGCGCTGGTGCCAATGCTGCCTGTCACGCATGGCGTCGAATACACCCGCTGGCAGATCATGTTGTACACCGTCCTCTTGGTCGTGGTCACGGTCATGCCATGGGCGGTCGGCATGAGTGGGCTGTTCTACCTGGGCGGCGCATTGGTGCTGGGCGCGGTGTTCCTGTGGTACGCCTGGAAATTGCTCAATCCGCCGGATGAATTCTTCGCCATGCGGACATTCAATTACTCCATCGTGTACTTGATGGCGTTGTTCGCATTTCTGTTGGTGGATCATTGGCTGTTGCCTTGGCTGACGCCTGCGCCCGCTCTCGAGTTCATGCCGGCCCGCTGATACCCACATCGCTGGCTCCTTTGTGGATGTGGCGGAAGCCGCGATAGGCTATGGACAGCATTCATGCGGTCCATCGCGGCATCTGCCGCTCCTACAAAGGATTCGACCATGCTCTGTTCGCGCCTTCTTACGCTGTTGTGCACGCTCGCTTTTGCCGCCACCGCCTTTACGGTGCACGGCCAGGACGTTGCTGAAGCCTCCGCCAAGACTTCCATCCTGACCGCCGCACGCATGCTTGATGTGCGCAGCGGCAAACTGGTCAGCAGCCCACAAATCATCATTCGCCAAGGACGGATCGTTTCGGTTGGCCACATCGGGGATGCCGTGCCCGCCGATGCCGAGCACATCGATCTTGGAGATATGACTCTGTTGCCCGGGTTGATCGACATGCATACGCATATCGACAGCGATCCGGAATATGGCGGTTACACCTACCTGCAGTTCAACGATCGCTTCTGGTCGATGATTGCCGTCGGCAACGCCGAAAGAACACTCAAGGCAGGCTTCACCACGATCCGCAATGTCGGTTCAGATGCCTGGAACGATATCGGCCTGCAGCAGGCGATCGATGCCGGTAAAGCGGTTGGCCCGCGCATTGTCGGCGCCGCGTACGCCTTCGGCGCGACCGGCGGGCACTGCGACTCGACTTTCTTTCCTCCCTCGATGGAAGAGCGCAACCACTTCAATGCCGACAATCCCGACGAAGCGCGTCGTGCGGTGCGCGAACTGCGCAAGTATGGCGCCCAGGTCATCAAGATCTGCGCCACCGGTGGCGTCTTCTCGCACAACACTGAGCCAGGCCAACAGCAGATGAGCTACGAGGAAATGAAAGCCGTTGCCGACGAAGCGCATATGTGGGGCCTGAAAGTCGCCGCGCACGCGCACGGCGCAGCCGGCATCCGCGATGCCATCCGCGCAGGCATCGACACCATCGAACACGCGAGCCTGATTGACGATGAAGGCATTCGTCTAGCGAAACAACATGGCACGTGGCTGTCGATGGATATCTACAACACCGACTACACGCAGGCCGAAGGCAAGAAGAACGGTGTGCTCGAAGACAACCTGCGCAAGGATCGCGACATCGGCGATCTGCAGCGCGAGAATTTCCGTCGCGCGCACCAGGCGGGTGTGAGAATGGTGTACGGCACCGACGCCGGCATTTATCCGCACGGCGACAACGCGAAACAATTTGCGGTGATGGTGCGCTACAGCATGACCCCGACAGAAGCGATCCAGTCGGCGACGATCAACGCTGCCGAAGCATTGGGCCGTGATGATGTGGGGGTGATTGAGGCGGGTCGATATGCTGACATCATTGCGGTGAAGGGCAACCCGACAAGCGATGTGACGTTAATGGAGCATGTCGATTTTGTGATGAAGGGTGGAGTAGAAATAACAGGTAAACGTGAAAACTGAAGCGAAGCAATATTCATGATGTGATGGCTTTCAGTCAATTTTCCGGCGCATGACAGCTTTCACAGATTGCATGAAGGATAGGCTGGATGATGTTGCGACATAAGAAATAAGCGCTCTGCCGGGCGAAATAAGGATCAGGCGATGAATGAATGGATTCGTGGCGTATGGCTCTCGCAGCTTGTTCTCGCCCTGGCATTGCTTTCGCAGGTTGGGTTGGTTTCAGCTCAGTCGAGTGAAACGGACTACTGTTTCGAAGGAACCTGTTATTCGAGCAAGGCCGGTGCAGAGAGCGCTATGAAGGCCGCAAATCCGCTCTACGCGGATTATTTTCGGCCAAAAAATTCTAGTGCAGCCCCCGTCTACGGCGCGCTGGATAACCTGACGTATAGCTACTACGTCCCCGAACAGCCTCCGCAGTCCTACTATCCGCCCGTTTATACCTTCGACCCGATTACCAATCCGGCACCTCAATACTGTACGGCAAGCGGTGTTCCGACCTATACGACAGGGTGTGCGTCGGAAGCGCAAATGATTTCGAATCTGATCGCCAGTGAACAGGCCAATCTAGGCGCTGCGACGGCGGTGCCTTCTTATACTGGAAGCTACGTGACGCCGTTCTCGGAGACGCATACGGTCGGTGCTCCATATGGTTGGCTTCGTCATAATTATGATATCGATACAACCAATGCCAGGCGCCTTGTGGTTGTCTACAACAATCCAAGTTGGACTGGGCCGAAAACGTATACATACCGTTTGAGAAAGTTCACGGTTTTTACCTGCCCTAGTGGATTTACAGCAAAAACAGGGTCTCACCCCTCTTATAACCCCAATGCAGGCAGCCTGTTGACGGCTCCGGGGTGTACGCCATCCATTGGTGAAAAAACTATCACCACGAAACTTCGACAGAACTGTCCTCAGTGCGCCAATCCCAAGGGCATGCCTGGTTCTGAGGGTAATAATCCTGCTTATCCGGTCACGGGTGACAAGGCGCGTTTTGAGACTGATTTTGAATTTGCGGGTCGGCCTTTCGTGCGGTCATATCATTCCTTGCGTCAGGCAGGGCAGCTACCCGAGCTCGCGCCGGGATGGGTGCACAGTTATTCGGATCGCGTTATCGGTGGGATCGGCAGTTCCACACTTACGCTCGTGGACGACAGGGGCTATCTGAGCAGATTCAACAAGGTGCCGTACACCACGCACTACATTTCCGTGTCAGATGCGGCGAAGACGATCGATACCGCCGTCGAGGATGGAAAGAACGTCTTCAAACTCAGAGATGGTAGTGACTTCGTGCGCCGCTACGACGCAAGCGGACGGCTGACACGGATAAATAGTCTCGCTTCGGCGTGGCGTATCGATTTCCTCTATTCAGGCGACCAGCTGATTTCAGCAACTGATCATCTTGGAAAAGCGTTGTTGTTCGAATATGCGAACGGTAAGCTCATCATGCTTCATCTGCCGGATGGCAATCAGATCGATTACAGCTATGACACGGACAACAACTTCCAGTCCGTGCAATATGCCGATGGGGTCACGCGAACCTATCATTACAATGAGTCCGGCTATTCCGATGCCAACGACCCGCATTCGCTGACAGGTATCAGTGACAATGGTCAACGTTTTCTTACGTTTGCTTACGACAACAAGAATCGCGTCCGTTTGAGTCAGATTGAGACGAGCGCTGGTCCAGTCGAAAAGACTGAGTTGGTCTACACGGGCGATACCCAGGTGGTCGTCACAGGTCATCATGGCGAAACTCGGACTTATGCGCTCTCAAGCAGTAGTGGGGTTCGTCGTGCCACTGCAATGACGGCAAGCGATGGCGTCGTGACCGCCACCTATACGGGTGCGCTGCTGACTGAAAGTCATGACAAGCGTCAGAATGTCACGCGCTACGAGTATTCGACGGATGGCTCTTATGCCAGCGCGCGCTACGATGCTTATGGCACCACGTCTGAGCGGAAGACAGTGACTGCGCGCGATCTCAACTATCGCGTGACATCTCGCCAGATCCAGGCCAAGTCCGGGGGCAGCTACGTCACCAAGCAGCAGCAGTCCTTCAGTTATAACGCTCGCGGGCAACAGCTGACGTCGACTACCACGGATCCGGCAACATCGGTATCGCGCACCAACACGACGACCTACTGCGAGCAAGCGGACGTCGATGCAGGAACCTGCCCATTGGTGGGCTTGGTCAAGTCGACCGATGGTGCGCGTACCGATGTCAGTGACGTGTCCAACTACACCTATCGCATGGCCGATGAGGCAGGCTGTGCTTCCGCGCCAACGACCTGCCAATATCGTAAAGGGGATCTGTGGAAGGTCACCAATGCGCTCGGTCAGATCAGCGAGACGCTGAAATATGACGGTGCAGGTCGCCCTCTGTCGGTCAAGGACGCGAACGGCATCATCACTGACTTCGAGTACGACGCGCGTGGCCGCATGACCGCACGCAAGTTGCGCGGCAGCAACAACGCTGTCGAAACCGATGATCAGATCACGCGTATCGAGTATTGGCCCATTGGTCTGGTGAAGAAGGCCATCCAACCGGATGGTGCCTTCACCGCATATACCTACGACGATGCGCATCGTCTTTCTGCCATTGCAGACAATGCTGGCAACAGCATCACCTACACCCTCAATGCCGCGAGCGATCGGACCAAGGAAGACACCAAGGACATCACGGGTTCTCTGCAGCGTACGTTGTCGCGGACGTACAGCACCCTCGGCCAGCTGCAGACCCAGACTGATGCCTACGGTCGCAGCACCGGTTTCACCTACGATGCCAACAGTAATCTGGATCAGACGACCGACGCCCTGAGCAGAACGGCGGACAACAACTACGATCCGCTCGATCGCCTCAGCCGCACGCTGCAGGACATGAGCGGCATCGCGGCCGAAACCAAGTTCAGCTACGACGTGCTCGACAATCTGACGCAGGTCAATGATCCGAAGCTGCTGAACACGAACTACACCTATAACGGTTTGAGAGATCTCACCCAGCTCAGCAGTCCGGACACCGGCACGACCAATTACACCTACGACAGCGCAGGCAATCGTGCCAGCCAGACCGACGCGCGCAGCATCGTAACCAACTACGCTTACGATGCAGTGAACAGGTTGACGTCGGTCGTGTATCCGGCAACCACAGCACTCAACGCAACCTATACCTACGACACCACGCAGGCCGCATGCGTGGCAGGCGAGACATTCACGGTCGGTCGGTTGACGAAGATTGCGGATGACAGCGGTAATACCGTCTATTGCTACGACCGCTTCGGCAACATGGTGCGGAAAGTACAGACGACCAATGGCAATGTCTTCACGCTGCGCTACACGTACAACGTGGCCGGTCAGCTGATCAGTGTCATCTACCCGGATGGTGCCGTCGCAGACTATGTTTACGATACTCAGGGCCGTGTCACAGAGGTGGGCGCCAAGATCGCCACCGGCACGCGCCAGGTGTTGCTGACCGGGGCCAGCTATTACCCGTTCGGGCCGGTGGCAGAGTGGACGTACGGCAACGGCCGCTTGATGAAGCGCAGCCTCAATCAGAACTACCAGCCCGGGTTCGTTGAAGTCACCACGCCGGGTGGTATCAGTATCGGCTATGAATTCGACGAAGTCGGCAACCTCAAGAAGCTGCGTACGGCCGACCAGACCGATCCGCCGCGCCGCCTGTTCGCTTACGACGCTTTGAACCTCCTGATCGAGACGAAGGACGGCACCACAAGCAACCTGCTCGAAGGTTATGCCTACGACAAGACCGGCAACCGTACCAGCGCGACGGTCGGTGCCGCGACCACCGCGTACAGCTATCTCACCGGCAATCATCACCTTGACAGCATTGGTGCTGTTGCGCGCGCCTATGATAATGCCGGCAACACCACCCAGATCGGCGGCACGGCCAAGACCTTCGTGTACAACGATCTGAATCGGATGGGTCAGTATTCCGAATACGGTGTGGTCAAGATGAACTATGCGTACAACGGTCGCGGCGAGCAGGTGCGCAAATACGCGAGCGGCACGACCAATGTCTACAGTCTGTATGACGAAGCCGGGCACTGGCTGGGCGATTACAACAACGCTGCGGCAGTGACGCAGCAGGTGATCTGGTTGTATGACTTGCCGGTGGGTGTGTTTGTCGGCGCGGCTGCGGCACAGAAACTGCATTATATCGAAGCGGATGCGCTGGGTACGCCGCGTGTCGTGGTGGATCCGACGCGTGGTGCCAGCGGCACGGTGGTGTGGACTTGGGATTTGGCGGGTGAGGCGTTTGGGACGACAGCGCCGAATCAGGATCCTGATGGGGATGCGGCGCAGTTTGTGTTCAATATGCGGTTTCCGGGTCAGCGATATGATGCAGTGTCGGGACTCAACCAAAATGGATTTAGAGATTACGAGCCGGGCGGCGGACGCTATGTGCAGAGCGATCCGATTGGACTCGATGGCGGCATTAGCACTTACGGTTATGTTGGCGGCAGTCCGTTGACGGAGATTGATCCTCTTGGGCTACAGCCTAGTCAAGCCTGCGCTGCAGCTTGGATTGGCGCCTGTACTTTGGCTGGCGGCGCTGTTGGCTACTGGGGTGGTGGCATTGCCGGCGGCATCGCTGGTACACCTGCTCCAGTTGCTGGAAACGCTGCAGGATTTATAGGCGGATCGACATTAGGTGGTCTGGGAGGAGCATCAGCCGGAGGCATATTTGGAGGGCTTACAGCAGGGGCGGTTTGTCCAGATGACGATAAATGCCCGAAGATTGTTCAGCAGATCGATAAGACGGTCTCAGAGCTAAAGAAGCGCTATGGTGACTTGATACGCAATGATGGAAATCTTCCGGCGACAGGTCCTATGTCGATTGGAGGTCATCAACAGCAATTCAGGAATAAACAAGCACAGCTCCGTAGGTTGTTAAACGAAGCATCAGCAAACAAATGTTCTGGGTATGCGCAAGAGGCGTGGACGTGGGCGACGATGCCAGCGCCCACGCCTGGCTGGGGTGGATGGGGAGGCAGGTGATGTCGTTGACTAAAGAAGAGTTGTTGAATCTCGCAGAGACTTGGGTATATCTGCATTCCGTAAAGGAAAATTCATCTGAATGGGAGGATGCATTTTGGTCGTACATGAAGCTTGGAGAGCTTGTTAATGAGATGCCGGATGATGCTTGGAAAGCAATTCACGAGATTAGAAAGATGAATGGAAGCGATCATATTCTTTCGAATCTTGCTGCCGGTCCGTTAGAAGATCTTCTTGTATATCATGGGGAAGATTTCATTGATCGAATTGAAGATGCCTGCAAAGAAGACGATCAATTACGTAGATTGCTGGGTGCCACATGGCAAAACGAAATGTCAGATAGTCTTTGGTCTCGGATTAAAGCCATTGCATTGCCAACATGGTGATAACTACGGACGTACAAAAATCGGGGTCAGGTTTCCGATAGCCGATCACACGTAAGCGCCTAACCAACCCCACCCTTGACGTTCCACGGCAACAATGTCTCGATCTGCTCAACGCGCTGTGCGTTCGGCAGATCGGTGAACACGCGGCGTAGATAGACGTAGGGTCCGATGCCATTGGCTTTGGCGGTTTCGATCAGGCTATACAAGTTTGCGCTGGCGGTGGCGCCGGATGGGCTGGCGCACGCCCGTACGTCGCAATGACGCGGGGTAGGGTGGAACCCGCGCAGCGGATTCCACTGTCTTTCCGGTACCAGCTACGATTGAATTTCAAAATCACGGATGTGTCGTAATGGCGGAATCGCCTTCGGCGGTTCCGCCCTACGCCGGATGTTGCACTTTCGGGGTTTTCTGACGTGCGGGAGGGTCTTTTTCTGATGTTGTGTTCGTCGTGATGTGGGCATGCTGGCATGTATGCCGAATTATCGACGCGAATGGACGCCTGGCGGGACATGGTTCTTCACGGTGAACTTGCTGGAGCGCGGCCGTAACGACTTGTTGACGGCGAATATCGATCACTTGCGAGACTGCGTTGCGCGGGAACGTGCGCGCCGACCGTTCTCGGTCATCGCATGGGTGGTGCTGCCGGAGCATATGCATTGGATATGGCGATTGCCTGAAGGCGATGTCGACTTAGCGACCCGCTGGCGCCGCATCAAAACGGATTTCAGCCGCAGCATATCCAAAACGGAACGCCGATCGCCTGTTCGGCTCGCGCGAGGAGACGGCCGTACGGCGCAATAAATCGGGGTAGGGTGGAACCCGCGCAGCGGATTCCACCGTCTTTCCGGTACCAGCTACGATTGAATTACGTAATCACGGATGTGTCGTGATGGCGGAATCCGCTGCGCGGGTTCCGCCCTACGCCGGATGTTGCGCTTTCGGGGTTTTCTGACGTGCGGGAGGGTCTTTTTCTGATGTTGTGTTTGTCGTGATGTGGGCATGCTGGCATGTATGCCGAATTATCGACGCGACTGGACGCCTGGCGGGACATGGTTCTTCACGGTGAACTTGCTGGAGCGCCGCCGTAACGACTTGTTGACGGAGAATATCGATCACTTGCGCGACTGCGTTGTGCGGGAACGTGCGCGTCGACCGTTCTCGGTCATCGCATGGGTGGTGCTGCCGGAGCATATGCATTGGATATGGCGATTGCCTGAAGGCGATGCCGACTTCGCGATCCGCTGGCGACGCATCAAAACGGATTTCAGCTGCGGCATATCCAAAACGGAACGCCGATCGCCTGTTCGGCTCGCGCGAGGGGAGCGAGGAATCTGGCAGAGGCGCTCCTGGGAGCATGCGATCCGGAATGATCTCGATCTGCAGCGGCGTATCGATTACATCCATTTCAATCCGGTGAAGCATGGATGGGTCGGGTGGGCAGCGGATTGGGAGTATTCGAGTTTCCGGGAATATGTCTCGCGCGGCGTTTATCCTGAGGATTGGACCAATGGGTATTAGCACAATGCAGCGGTAGTGGATTCCGTTGAATACCACGGATCGGATGCGTCGTTGGCTTAATAGCCTTTGGCGGTTACGCCCTACGCGAATGCTGCAAGGATTTGATACTGCGCATCCAATGCTGCGACATGCTTCTGCAGATCATCGAGGCTGCTGGTGTTGACGAGGATATCGTCCGCGAAAGCCAACCGTTGTTCTCGGGTTGCCTGCGCGGCGATCATTCGGTCGGCGAGCGGAGCATCAATGCCATCGCGCCGCGTCAGGCGTTTGTGCTGCACGGCGACAGGCACGTCGACGACAAGAATGCGCTGCAGCCACGGGTAGGCGGTGCGGCCACCAACTTCCGCCAACAGTGGGATCGCAGCGATCGCGTATGCACTCGCTGCTTGTGCGCACTGGCGCGCGAGCGTTTCGCGTACGCGAGGGTGAATGATCGATTCGAGCTGCTTGCGGGCGCTGTCGTCGCCGAACACGCGTTTGCGCATCGCGGCGCGATCAAGCGCGCCGGTTGCGTCGAGGATATCGGTACCGAAATTGGCGACGACTTCTGCCAGACCCTCGCTGCCGATGGCGACGGCTTCGCGCGCAGCGATGTCGGCATCGGCAATGACAATGCCCAGTGATTCGAATGCGGATGCGACTGCGGTTTTTCCTGAGGCGATGCCGCCGGTCAGGCCGATGCAGTACGCGGCCATGGCATCACGCCAAGCCGCTGATGCGCATGTAAGCGCCGATGATGTCGTTGCCCCACATGAAGACGATCCAGCCGGCGATGGCGAGGTAGGGGCCGAACGGGATCGGCGTGCCCTGGTCGCGGCCTTTCGTCATCAGCCAGATCGAACCGATGATGGCGCCGACCAGCGACGACAGCAGCACGATCGGAAGCAGTGCCTTGTATCCCGCCCACGCCCCGAGTGCGGCCAGCAGTTTGAAATCGCCGTGGCCCATGCCGATCTTGCCGGTCAGTTGTTTGTAGACCCAGTACACGACCCAGAGCGACAGATAACCCAATACTGCGCCAGCGATGGCCGCCTTTGCGGGGATGAACAGGTTGTCGACGCTGGAGATCAAGCCAAGCCAGAGCAATGGCAGCGTCAACTGGTCCGGAAGTAATTGTGTGCGCACGTCGATGCCGGACATCGCGATCAGAAAGCAGCTGAGCATCGCGGCACCAAACCCCTGCCAGCCGAAACCGAAGCGCCACACGCAGGCGGTCACCAGCAGCATGGTCAGCAGTTCAACAGCAGGGTACTGGGCCGAGATGGGTGTTTTACAGCTGCGGCAACGCCCGCGCAGTGCGACCCAGCTGAGCACCGGGATGTTCTCGTACCACGACAGCTTGTGCCCGCATTGCGGGCAGTGCGAGGGCTCGACCACGATGCCGGGCGGCGGCGGGTCATAGAGATCAGCCTGGCCCAGGGTTTCCAGGCTGTCGCGCTTCCACTCCCATTCCAGCCGTTTCGGCAGGCGCAGGATCACTACATTGAGGAAGCTGCCCACCAGCAGGCCAAGCCCGGCCGCGATCGGATAACCGAGGCCGGGGTTCTGATCAAGGAATGCCATCGATGCGCGGACCCGGACTCAGCCGCCGACCGCAGCGGCGAGTTTGAAGATCGGCAGATACATGCCGACGACCATACTGCCGACCATCACGCCGATGATCACCATGATCATGGGTTCCAACAGGCTGGCGAGTGCGTCGACTGCGTTGTTCACTTCCTGCTCGTAGAACTCGGCGACTTTGAACAGCATCGTATCGAGCGCGCCGGCTTCTTCGCCGATGGCGGCCATCTGCACCACCATGTGCGGGAACAGGTTGACCTGTTTCATCGCCATGTTCACCGGATAGCCCACAGAAACGTCGTCGCGGATGCGCCAGACCGCTTTTTCGTACAGCGAGTTGCCTGTTGCGCCCGCGACGCTTTCAAGCGCCTCCACCAATGGCACGCCGGCCTTGAAGGTCGTTGCGAGCGTACGAGCGAAGCGCGCGATGGCGGAGTTGTGCATGATTGCGCCGATGACCGGAATCTTCAGTACGACCTTGTCGAGGAAGTGCTGAAAACCGGGTGAACGCTTGTAGGCGAAGATGAAACTCGCGATCACGCCAATGGTCGCGCCAAGCATCACCCACCACCACGACACCATGAATCGCGAAAAATTCACGATCAGTTGGGTGAAGGCCGGGAGTTCGGCGCCGAAGTTCTTGAACACGTCTTCGAACTGCGGGACAACGAACACGAGCATGACCGAACTGACCAGGATCGCGACCGCGATGACCATCGCCGGATAGAAGAGGGCTTTCTTGATCTTGCCCTTCAGCGCCTCGGTGTTTTCCTTATAGGTCGCAATGGTGTCGAGTACCGTTTCCAAGACGCCGGCTGATTCGCCAGCGCGAACCAGATTGCGATACAGCTCGTCGAAATACACCGGGTGCTTGCTCATCGATTCATAGATCGAGGAGCCACCTTCGATATCGACACGAACAGCTTCGACGAGATTCTTCATCCGAAGGTTTTTCTGCCCGTTACCGATGATCTCCAGTGACTGCACCAGCGGTACGCCCGATTTCATCATCGTGGCGATCTGACGACTGAAGATCGCGATGTCTCTTGCCTTGATCTTGTTGCCGGCAGCACCGAACAAGGGTTTCGGCTTGGGCTTCACAACGGTCGGCGTGATGCCGAGGCGACGCAATTCCGCGCGCAACAGGTTGCCGTTCTTGGCCTGCTGCTCGCCTTTCATCTTGATGCCGCGTTTGTCGGTGCCCTCCCAGACGAAAGTCGGCATCTGATTGCCGGCGCGTTCGGTGGTGGTATCGTTCTTCGCAACAGTGCGGGATGCGGCCATGGCTTAGTCCTTGGTGACGCGGTTGATTTCAGCGAGGCTGGTGAGGCCGTTACGGGCTTTCAGCAGCGCGGATTGGCGGAGATTCTTGACGCCGGAAGCTTGTGCGGCTTCAGCGATCTGCATGGAGTTGCCGCCTTGCAGAATGATGGCCTGGATCTTGTCGGTCATCGGCATCACTTCGTAGATACCGGTCCGGCCTTTGTAACCGGCTGTGCAATCGTTGCAACCCACGGCTTCATACAGCGTGATGCCGGCGTGCACTTCGTCGGCGGTGTAGCCTTCGGACAGCAGCGCATGATCGGGCAGTGGGGCTTCGCGCTTGCAGCTGCTGCAGAGTCGACGCGCGAGACGTTGCGCGATGACGAGACTCACGGACGACGTGATGTTGAAGGGTGCGATACCCATGTTCATCAAGCGCGAAATGGTCTGCGGCGCATCGTTGGTATGCAGCGTCGAGAGCACCATGTGGCCGGTCTGCGCAGCTTTCACTGCGATTTCTGCAGTTTCGAGGTCGCGGATTTCGCCGACCATGATGATGTCCGGATCCTGGCGGAGAAAGCTGCGCAGTGCGGCGGCGAACGTCATGCCGCGCTTCTGGTTCTGCTGGACCTGGTTGATGCCGGGAAGTCGGATTTCCACCGGGTCTTCGACCGTGGAGATGTTGCGTTCTTCCTCATTGAGGATGCCGAGCGCGGTGTACAGCGATACAGTCTTACCCGAACCGGTCGGGCCAGTGACCAGCACCATCCCATAGGGCTTTTTGATTGCTTCGAGGAAAAGTTCCTGCTGGTCCGGCTCGTAGCCAAGCTTTTCGATACCGAGCTTGGCCGCGCTTCCGTCCAAGATACGCAGCACCACCTTTTCGCCGAACAAAGTGGGGAGTGTGCTGACGCGGAAGTCGATCTGACGGGTCTTCGACAGGTTCAGTTTGATGCGGCCGTCCTGCGGGACGCGCTTCTCGGCGATATCCAGCTGAGACATGACCTTGAGGCGAGCGGCGATGCGCTGACTCAATTTGACCGGTGCCTTGGCGACCTGTTTGAGGATGCCGTCGACGCGCAGCCGCACACGGTAGTCGTTTTCGTAAGGTTCGAAATGGATGTCGGAAGCGCCGCGACGGATGGCATCGACCAGCACTTTGTTGACGAACTTAACGACCGGAGTGTCGTCCTCTTTGGCATTGATGCCGCCGTCGCTGCCGCCTTCCTCGTCGCCGGTGGTGACATCGAGGTTTTCTAGCCCTTCGGCATCGTCCATGCTGCCGAGTGCATCATTGGAGTCAGCCCAAAGCTGCATCGTGCGCTTGATCGTGTCTTCGTCGACGAGGATCGGTTCCACCAACAGATTGGTGTGGAACTTGATTTCGTCGAGTGCAGCGGTATTGGTCGGATCCGACACGCCGACGAAGAGCCGGCCACCGCGTTTGAACAGCGGCAGGACGTGGTGTTTCTGGAGCAGTTCCTCCTTGACCAGTCGCATCGCGCTCTGGCGGGGATCCATCAACATGGGATCGAACAACGGCATGCCGAATTCGATCGAATTGGCGGCAGCCAGTTGAGAGGGCGTGACCAGCTTCTGGTCGCGCAGATAATTTGCGATCGGCTTGCGCTCGCGGGTGGCTGCGTCAAGGGCGTCGCGCGCGGCGGTCTCGTCCAGCGCACCGTCCAGCACCAAGCGCCGGGCGATTCCGGTGATGCCGATCAGGTTAGAAGTGTGAGCAACGTTCAATTTTGCTGCGCCTCGCCCGCGCGTACCCCAAGTAGATCATGCACTCCCGACAATAACATCGAAACCGCATGAGGATTCGGGAAATAGTACCGCTTCCATCCATGCCTCGGGAACGCCGGTAGCTACAGGACGCTGGAACCGGGCTGTAGGTCATGGATCCAGTAGGAGGCAAGCGGATTCTGAGCCGGCCTGTGGCCAAAAATTGGGTGAGGCTGCACAGAGACCCGGTCGGGATGGGCCGGGCGGAGCGGCTTCAGGAGCAGCCGTTCGGGCGATAGAGGGTGTCGACGGAGGTGCTGCAGCTCCAGAGGCCTTCGCTGTCGCGGGTCAGGGTCAAATTTTTGCCGGCCACATTGGGATTTCCGGCGAGTGTGCAGGCGATGGTCTGGCCACTTGTATCGGTCCAATTGCCGCCTGGAGTGATGGCACTGCAGTGGGCGGTAGTCAATGCCAAACCTATCTCGCTGGCATCTGCGGGACTGCCCGCGCTGTTTTCGCCGTTCTGGATGCGTTCTTCAAATGTCACCACGCCGCCACGCATATCGGCCAAACCAGCGGTGACTTGTGATCTGCCGACATAGATCTGGTAAGCGGGCAACGCGATCGCGGCCAAGATGGCAATGATCGCTACGACGATCATCAATTCGATCAGGGTAAATCCCTTGAGATTCGAATACTTGGATTTCATGAGGGATAGGCCCCGGTCGCGTTGGTGGGTAGGTGAATATCGTTGCTCAACGAGGTGGAAGCGGTTTTGACGGGGTAATTCGATGCATACAACAACGGCGTTTGAAGTGGAAAGGGATGCCGAAGCATCCCTTTCCTGCTACACAAGAAACCAAGCTCGTATCAGCAGCCGTTCGGCGAGTAGTTCGTGTTGCCGATGTCGTTGGCGCAGACCCACTGTCCGGTGTTGTTGCGGGTCAGGGTCACGGTCTTGCCAGCGACGTTCGGGTTGCCCTTCAGGGTGCAGGTGATTTTCTGGTCCTGAGCAGCGTCCCAGTTACCGGCGACGGTGATGGTGCAGCGCGGGGTGGTGGCGGACAGGCCGATGTCGGTCGTCGGGCCGATGGCGCCAGTGCGCTCACCGCTCTGGATGCCTTCTTCGTAAGCGGTTACGCCGCCACGGATGTCAGCGAGGCCGGCGGTCGACTGCGACTTGGCGACATAGTTCTGGTAGGCCGGCAGAGCGATCGCGGCCAGGATGGCGATGATGGCGACAACGATCATCAGTTCGATCAGGGTAAAGCCTTGCTGCTTCTTCATGGGTGTTCCCTCGGGAGTGGTGTGGCGAAAAAAATTTTCACGTGCCCCGTGGCCAGAGGAGTTCCGGTCCGTGGGCGCCCGTGCTACTGAGCACGTGCAGGTGAGGAATAAGCATGAGGCGTGCCAACAACGCCGACCGGACCCTCGTCGCGAACGGTGCTCCGGGGTCGGGCAGGCGTCACGGTTTGTGGATGTCAGAAAGTGACGTTCGGCGTCACTCGATGACGAACTGACCTCTTCAGTCATATTGTGCTCAGCATTCGGTGGCTCATCGGTGTGACGGATGTCCGTTCGGATAGATGCTTTCCTGCTCATGCAAGATGTGTATCGGATTTGCGAAATGCACGGGGACTGATCATTGCGATTTCTCGACGGCTATTCGCATTAGTTTTCTGGTCTGCACTCGAAACATGTCTGATCGGATGTACTTGCAGGGCACCGTCGCATTCGGGCTATCCTTTCCTATTCACAGGAATGGGGATGCATTCAATGTCGATGTCTGTGGCTCGTCTTGAACGAGTGCTGCTGCTGCTGTTTGTTGCCTCGGGTTTTGCAGGGCTGGTCTACCAGTCTATCTGGACGCATTACCTCGGGCTGACGCTCGGCCATGCGGCATATGCGCAGACGCTTGTATTGGCGATCTTCATGGGCGGCATGGCGATCGGTGCATGGCTGGTCAGTGCCCGTGGTGGACGTTGGACGGGACTGATCCGTTCCTACGCCATCGTCGAGTTGGCGATCGGTATCACTGCGTTGGTGTTTCATCCATTGTTTCTGGCGTATATGGATCTTTCGCAGAATTCAGTGCTTCCGGCGCTGCAGAGCGAGTCCGCGATCCGCTTGTGGCAATGGGGATCTGCCGCGCTGTTGATCGCACCTCAAAGCATTTTGTTGGGCATGACTTTTCCACTGATGAGTGGCGGTTATTTGCGCGTAGCGCCGCATCAGGATGGCGAAATCCTCGGTGGCCTGTACTTCACCAACAGCATCGGTGCCGCGGGAGGAGCGCTTGCGGCGACGTTCCTGTTGTTGCCGTGGGTCGGCATGCCCGGAGCGATTCTGGTTGCCGGTGCGGTGAACATTCTGGTTGGGCTTTTCGCATGGCGGGTCGCGGCTTCTGTGTCGGACAATTCGGTAGTGGCGCAGCCGATACCGCCGACTGAGCCGGAGAGGCCGGTGGCGGACATCGGGTCGCCCGGTTTCCAGAGATTGATGCTGCTGGGCGCCGCCATTACCGGCGCCAGTTCTTTCGTATATGAGATCGGCTGGATTCGCATGTTGAATCAGGCGCTTGGTACTTCGGTGCATGCGTTCGAGTTGATGCTGACCGCTTTCATCCTTGGACTCGCTTTCGGTGGCCTGTGGGTGCGCAAGCACAGCCGCAAGATTCAGGATGCCGTGACTACGGCCGGTGTAGCGCAGGTCTTGATGGGCCTTGCGGCGCTGGCTTCATTGCCGGTCTTCGCACAGAGCTTCAGATGGGTCGGCTGGATGATGGGGCTTCTGCCGCGCAACGAGAGTGGCTATTACCTGTTCAGTCTCGGCAGTGCGATCATCGCGTTGCTGGTGATGTTCCCGGCGGCGTTTTTCGCGGGAATGACCCTGCCGCTATTCACGATGTCCCTCTTGCGACGGGGCTATGGTGAAAAAAGCATCGGGCGGATCTATGCGACCAATACGGTGGGTGCGATCGTCGGCGTCATGCTTGTCATGCACGTGCTGATTCCCTTCATGGGGCTGCGTCTTGCTGTCACCGCTGCGGCATTGGCAGATATCGTGCTTGGATTGGTTCTACTGCGTGCGTTCAGTGTCGAGTTCAAGCCGAAGCTGTATTTCGGTGCTTTGGCCGGCACGTTGTTGGTGGGCTCGTTGAGCCTGTTGTTCGGTGCGGCCAGCCCGCGCGCGCTTGCGTCAGGTGTCTTCCGGCACGGTCGTGTCGAGCTTGGCGAGGCGGCCGATATCCGTTTTCTGCGCGACGGCAAGACAGCGACTGTGGCTTATTTCGAGCAGGGCACCCTCGGTACGATCTCGACCAACGGAAAGCCGGATGCGTCCATCGAGATGTCTCCCACGGGAATACCCACCGACGACGAGTACACGATGGTGATGACAGCGAGCCTGCCGTTGGGGCTGCATCCCGCGCCGAAGCGCGTCGCGATCATCGGCTGGGGCTCGGGGTTGAGTACGCATACGCTGTTGGGCAGCAAGGTGCCGAAGGTCGTCGATACGGTCGAGATCGAATCGGCGATGCATGCAGGTGCCGAAGGCTTCGGCAACCGTGTCCTGCGAGCCTACATCGACCCACGCAGCCAGTTGCATATCGATGATGCCCGCACATTCTTTTCGGCCGGGCAGAAGAAATACGATGTGATCGTTTCAGAACCATCGAACCCGTGGGTCAGCGGCGTATCGAGTCTCTTCACGCGCCAGTTCTATCGGTTCCTGACCAGACATCTGGAGAAAGACGGCATCCTGGTCCAGTGGATGCAGACCTACGAATTGAGCGACCCGTTGTTCTACACGATGGTGGCTGCACTGATCGAAGAGTATCCGTACGTTGAGGCGTATCTCACCAATACATCCGACGTGATCTTCGTGGCATCGCATGTGCCGATCCAGCCATTCGACGGTTCCAGGCTGAGGGATCCAGGTCTGTTCGGAGAATTGAAGCGTCTAGGCCTCGAAAATTCGGCGGATCATGAAGTACGTCGTTTCGCCAATCGTGATGTCCTTGCAGGGCTGGTCGAACTTTACAGTGCGCCAGTGCATACCGATTTCCATCCGACGGTGGCGCTCGGTGCTCCGAAATCCCGCTACAAGCTCGAAACGGTTCAAAGTGTGATGAACCTGATGGGTGTCGGCATGCCTGTGCTCGAATTTACCGGCGGTCGCCAGTCGATTCCAGTCAGTGCGGATGTGCGTGAAGTCGGTGCCAGCATGGGGGCCAAGGATCATGCAAATGCAAGGCGCGTGCGTGAGTTCTTGTTGGGAACCGATACGGGCCGGGGCCTTGAACCCGCCGTGCAGGACAAGCTCAAGTTATTGCTGTCGCCCAAAACGGGTAAGGCGGAGTGGCTGGATGCCGCCTCTGTTGCGGCGGATTTCAGCATCGGCTATCTGCCGCCTGCCGATCTGCAGGGTGTGTGGATCCAGCCGCAGTGGGTTGGCGACAGGGCGAAGGATCCGGAAATTGCTGCGGTGTTGGCAGCCTACGAGGCGACTGCCAAACGCGACGCCGCCGCGATGTATCGCACAGGGTTGGCAGGTCTTGACGAGGTGCCTGTTGGCGCACCGAAGCTGGTCAGGGATCACTTGCTGGTGATCGCGATGCTGGGAGCGATCGGCCAGGGCAAATATGATTTAGCCCTTGCCGTGGAGCGCGACCATGGTGCCGAGGTCAAGGTGAGCAATGTCTATTACTGGACAGCTCGCGCCTACATCCCCGCGTGGCTGGAGGCCACGGGGCGAGCAAAAATCACTCGATCCCCAGCTTCTTGAGTTTGTAGCGCAGCGCCCGGAAGGTGATTCCGAGCGCTGCGGCGGTTTTCGTCTTGTTGTAGCGGTGTTCCTGCAGCGCCTGTTGGATCGCGTTGCGTTCGATTTCCTCGATATACGAGGGCAGTGCGCTGGTGCTGGTGTCGCGCGGATTGGCGGTGCGTGGGTCTTCGGCCGAAGCCGGGTGTTGCGGTGGGTTGACCGGTCCGCCCAGCATGACGGAGGAGGGCTGTTGAGCCATTGTTGCAGCAGATGGAGAGGTCGTGATTTGCGGGGTGTTCGGCAGCCGCAGATCGCGCGCATCGATCACTTCACTATCTGCCATGGCCAGCGCGCGCTCAAGGATGTTCTCCAGTTCGCGGACGTTGCCCGGGAATGGATAGATCTCCAGCGCGGCGACTGCGTCCGGCGAGAGGGTGGGCGCGCGCCGTTTCATGGCATAGGCCAAACGTTTGAGAATGGCTTCGGACAGGAGGGGGAGGTCGCCAGCGCGTTCGCGCAGTGGCGGCACATCCAGTTCGATCACGTTGATGCGGTAGAACAGGTCGTGACGGAAGGTGCCGTCCGCAACCAATGCATTGAGATCTTTGTGGGTCGCCGACAGGATGCGGACATCGACCGGTACTTCGGCATTGGCGCCGACCGGGCGAACGGTTTTTTCCTGGATCGCGCGCAGCAATTTGACCTGCATCGCCAACGGCAGCTCGGCGACTTCGTCCAAAAACAGGGTGCCGCCGTCTGCGGCCTGGAACAGGCCTGCTTTTTCGGTGTGGGCGCCGGTGAAGCTGCCCTTTTTGTGGCCGAAGAACTCGCTTTCCATCAGCTCGGCCGGGATGGCGCCACAGTTCACGGGAGTGAATGGGCCGGCAGCGCGCGAGCCCTGTGCATGAATGGTCCGGGCGACGAGCTCCTTGCCGGTGCCGGATTCGCCACTGATGTGAACGGGGGCTTGGCTGCGGGCGACTTTGCCAATGGTGTCGCGCAGACCGACCATCGCCGGCGATTCGCCCAGCAGCAGGCTGGTGCCTTCGGCCTGTCGGCGGGTATTGAGGTCAAGCGCCTGTCGCACGAGGCCGCGCAGTACGCTGAGGTCGACCGGTTTGGTCACGAAATCGAAGGCGCCGCTCTTCAGTGCCTCCACTGCCGCTTCGACATTGCCGTAGGCGGTAATGACCGCGACGGGGGTGGTCGGGAAGCGGGTGGCGATCTCGCTGACCAGATCCAGACCGGAACCGTCAGGCAGGCGCATATCGGTCAGACACAGGTCGTAAGCGACCGTGCTCAGCATTTCGCGGGCGACGGCGAGGTTCGGCGCGGTATCTGTGCGCAGCCCCATCCGTCCCAGCGTGACCACTAGAAGTTCTCGGATATCGTGCTCGTCATCAACGATGAGCGCGCTGCGTTGCTCGGCCATGGTGCCCTCCTGCGTCAACTTTAGCCCATTTGCGGCAGTTGGAACAGCCGCTGGAAGCGATTTCAGGCGGGGAGCAGCGTATGTTGGCCGGGCATGCTGATTCTGAAGCAGCAGCCCCCACCCGGCACGGCGACGTGATCGAGCGAGGCGCCATTCGCGCGGCACAGCTCACGGGCGATATACAAACCGAGGCCGGTCCCATGCTCGGAAGTGGTGAAAAACGGCCGGAACAGCTGCTGTACCACGGCATCGGGAATGCCCGGGCCACGGTCCAGGATGTCGATCACGGGCGCATCGTCCAGTCGGTAGGTATGCAGGGTGATCCGCGCCGGCTGGCCGGGCAGATGGCCATGACGACGGGCGTTCTGCACCATCGCGGTGAGCACCTGATGCAGGTGGCGTGGATCGATGAGCGCCGGTACCTGCGGCTGCGGTGCGGCAAGGGTGATGTTATTGGTTTCGTCGGGCACGCTCTGGTTGAATTCCTCGATGAAATTGCGAAGGAATCCCACCAGGTCGATGTGCTCCGCAGTCGCGCGTTCACGACGCGCCAGACCCAGCACGCTTTCGACGATGCTGTTGGTGCGCATGCATTGCTGATGGATGATTTCCACCATCCGACGGTCGCCGTCGGGCAGCTCCCGCGATTCCTCGAGCAATTGCGCGGCATAGCTGATGGCGGCAAGTGGGTTGCGGATTTCGTGCGCCAGACTGGCGGAGAAACGGCCCATCGCTGCGAGGGTCAAGGACTCCGCGCGCCGCGAAACCAGTGAGGTATCGTCAAGGAAAATGAGGGTGTCGCGGCTGTTGGCCATGAGTCTTGCGAAGCGAGGCACCACTTCGAACTGGTCGCTGCCCAGTCGCAATGGGGTGTCGTTGCTGAGCCCATTGCGCAGCCATTCGCTCAGCCGCAACGCCAGCTCCGGGGCTGCTTCGACCAATCGCCGTGTGCCCGCTGCGGTTTCGCCGAGCAATAGCATCGCGGCCTCGTTTGCCAACCGGATATGCGCATCGCTGTCGACCAGCAGTACCCCGGTGCGCATCCGGCGGATGATCAGTTCGTTGATCTCGGCCAGCCGTATCGCCTCGGCACCACGTCTCGCGGCCAGGGCTTCGGTGGCGCGCATCTGCACCCGCAGCTGATGGGTCAGCGTGGCGATCGCCAGAAAGCTGACCGTGAACATCATCAGCTCCGCCAATGGCCTCGGCTGCTCCTGCTCGATCAGCAATGTCCACAGATAGCCGCTGGCGAGTCCGGCCGACGCCAGCGCGGCCACGCCAAGGCCCATGCGCAGCGACAGCAGCAGCGATGCCGAGCCGACGTTGAACAGCAGCATCAGCGCCACGCCTGACCCGGCGGAGGGCACGGCGTGGGCCACGATTGCCGCCACCAGGATGTCGATGCCAACGCCGACCAAGGTGGGCGCGACCACATGCCTGGTTTTCCGGGCATGGAGCATCAGGACCAGCGCGGTGACGAAATAAAGCCCCGTCAATATGGCGACGAGGTCTTCGTGACCGTGCCGGGGTTGCAGTGTGGCCAGTGGGCCGAACACCAGCAACGCCAGAATCCCGGCTTCCAGAACCCGATAGAGCGCGAACAGATAGAGCTCGCGCCGTTGATAGTCTCTGGTCTGCTGGCCTGATGCGGCGGTCGGGGAGCTCAAATGCGAGTTCCGTCATGGGGTGGCGCGAGTATAGGCGGCCCGGGCGCCTTCTGGGCCCGGGTTGGCTGTGACTCGGTGCATCGGCGACAATGGCGGCCTGTCCCCGCACGTCCGGTCCGATTCGACGGCGCGGCCCCCGCACTCGGGTGCGACTCGTTTTCCGCATGGGATCCACATGAACTTCCACGAATATCAGGCGAAACAGTTGTTTGCCGACTACGGCATTGCAGTCCCGGCCGGGCGCGTCGCGCGCACGCCGGAGGAGGCCGTCGATGCGGCCAAGGCCATCGGCGGCGATTTCTGGGTGGTCAAGGCCCAGATCCATGCCGGCGGTCGCGGCAAGGCCGGCGGCGTCAAGCTCGCCAAGACCTATGACGAGGTTCGTGAGTACGCCAAGGGCATGCTCGGCAAGACGATGACGACGTACCAGACAGCCGGCGTCGCGCTGCCCATCGACAGCGTACTTGTCACCCAGGCCACCGATATCGCGCAGGAGCTGTATCTGTCGGTGCTGGTGGATCGTTCGACCCAGACGGTCACCTTCATCGCTTCTGCAGACGGCGGCGTCGAGATCGAGAAGACCGCAGTCGACAATCCTGACGCCATCAAGTCGCTCAACGTCAATTACGTGCAGGGCCTGCAGCCCTACCAGTGCCGCGAGATGGGCTTCGCGCTCGGCCTCGATGCCAAGCAGGTCGGCCAGCTCACCAAGATCATGATGGGCCTGTACAAACTGTTCAACGAAAAGGATCTGGCGCTGGTCGAACTGAACCCGCTGGCGATCCTCACCGACGGCAACCTCGCCGTCCTCGACGGCAAGATCAACTCCGACGACAACGCGACCTTCCGTCACCCGGAACTGGCCGCGATGCGCGATATTCGCCAGGAAGACGAGACCGAAGTGCTGGCCAGCCAGCACGATCTCAACTACGTCACCATGGACGGCAATATCGGCTGCATGGTCAATGGTGCCGGTCTGGCGATGGCGACGATGGACGTCATCAAGCTAAACGGCGGCGAGCCGGCGAACTTCCTCGATGTCGGCGGCGGCGCCAACAAGGAGCGCGTGACCGAGGCGTTCAAACTGATCCTCCGCGCACCGGAAGTGAAGGCAATCTTCGTCAACATCTTCGGCGGCATCGTCCGCTGCGACATGATCGCCGAGGGCATCATCGCTGCAGTGAAGGAAGTCGACGTGAAGGTGCCGGTGATCGTGCGTCTCGAAGGTACCAACGTCGAGAAGGGCAAGGAGCTGCTGAAGAACTCCGGCCTCGCGATCATCCCCGCCGACGACATCAACGACGGCGCCAAGAAAGCGGTCGCGTCGGTGAAGGCGGCGTAACGGCATCCTTGTAGGAGCGACGGAAGTCGCGACTGCGCACCGGCAAGAATCAAAAGGCTCGCGGCTCCCGCCGCTCCTACAAAAGCAAAAAATTCAAGGATTCCCATGTCCGTTCTCGTCAACAAAAACACCAAAGTCATCGTCCAGGGCTTCACCGGCCAGCAGGGCACCTTCCACGCGCAGCAGATGCTGGAATACGGCACCCAGGTCGTTGGTGGCGTCACCCCGGGCAAAGGCGGCACCGAACACATCGGCCTGCCGGTGTTCAATACCGTGCGCGATGCGGTGAACACCACCGGCGCCGATGCCTCGGTCATCTACGTGCCGCCGCCGTTCGCGGCCGACGCCATCCTCGAAGCGGCCGATGCCGGCATCAAGATCATCGTCTGCATCACCGAAGGCATTCCGGTGCTCGACATGCTGCGGGTGAAGAACACCCTGAAGGGTTACCCGGAGACCGTGCTGATCGGCCCGAACTGCCCGGGCGTCATCACCCCCGGCGAATGCAAGATCGGCATCATGCCGGGCCACATCCACATGCCGGGCAAGATCGGCATCGTCTCGCGCTCCGGCACGCTCACCTACGAAGCCGTGAAGCAGACCACCGACGCCGGCCTCGGCCAGTCGACCTGCATCGGCATCGGCGGCGACCCGATCAACGGCACCAACTTCATCGACGCGCTTAAGCTTTTCCAGAGCGACCCGCAGACCCAAGGCATCATCATGGTCGGTGAGATCGGCGGCAGCGCCGAG
The DNA here is from genome assembly GCA_041751895.1 of Lysobacteraceae bacterium. Lineage (GTDB taxonomy): Bacteria > Pseudomonadota > Gammaproteobacteria > Xanthomonadales > Xanthomonadaceae > Lysobacter_I. Next base: position 30,167 of record JBGSID010000301.1, read on the forward strand.
GAAGAAGCGGCCGAGTACATCGCGCAGCACGTGACCAAGCCGGTGGTCGGCTTCATCGCCGGTGCCTCCGCACCTGCGGGCAAGCGCATGGGCCACGCCGGCGCGATCGCGTCGGGCGGCAAGGGCACAGCCGAAGGCAAGTTCGAGGCCATGGAAAAGGCGGGGATCACCACCGTCCGTTCGCCGGGTGACCTCGGCGCCGCGATCGCCAAGCGTCTGGCGAAGTAACGCGACGCGTTTCACGCATTCCGTTCGATCCGAATGAAGGCCGCCGCAAGGCGGCCTTTGTTTTGTCTGCGATAAACCAATAACTCGACATTTAGTGTTGACCGGGGCCTGCGCCCACACTATGTTGTGCCCGTCGAAGGTGTTGGCCTCGCCCGAGGTCGACTGAAATGGGAACCCGGTGGGAGCGTTTTTCGCTCAATTCCGGGGCTGCCCCGCAGCGGTAATTGGGAACGACCCGCGTCATTGGCACTGGCTTTGTCCCGCAACGGGATGGATGGCTGGGAAGCGACGCGCAGTAGGAGCGGCCACAGGCCGCATGCCCATGAGCCCGAAGACCTGCCTCGATCGGCGTTCAACGCCGTCTGGCCACCGTCTCCGCGGGGAGCGTCGGTCGAAGCAGTGCATGCCCGTGGACACCATCGGTCCGGGCGGCGCGCCTTCGATCCCGTAATCGCGCAGATGCAGGCTCGCCCGAGGGGGCGAGGGCCGGTGTTCGCGCGGATCCGCGTCCGGCTATCGCCGGTAGCGCGACATCCCGTTTCGTCGGTCGGAACCGCGCGTCGCACCGCTTTCGCTTCTTCTCCACCCCACCGGAGAGGAATCAATGACCATCGAATCGCAGATTGAATCGCAGATCGAATCCAGCGCACCGTCGCGTACCGTGATACCCAAAGTCGCAGCAGCAGCCCAGCAGCCCGGCTTCGCCCTGGTACCGCCGCATACGGCGAACACCATGGGTATCACCAAACGCGACGGCCGCCGTGAGCCTGTCGATGTCGGCAAGATCGTGCGCGCCGTGCAGCGCTGTTGCGACGGCCTCGACGACATCGACCCCATGCGCGTCGCGCTGAAGACCATCGCCGGGATCTACGACGGTGCGACCACGCGCGAACTCGACGAGCTGTCGATCCGGACCGCAGCCGCCTTCACCGCCGACGAGCCCCAGTACGCGCGTCTCGCCGCGCGTCTGCTGTCGGGCTACATCGACAAGGAAATCGCGGGACAGGGCGTGCATTCGTTCTCGCAATCGATCGCTCTCGGCCATGCGCTGGGTCTGATCAATGATCGCGTCTGTGGCGCGGTCGAAACGCATGCGCGCAAGTTCAACGATGCCATCGATCAGGCAGAAACCCGGCGCTTCGAATATTTCGGCCTGCGTACGCTCTACGATCGTTATCTGCTGCGCCACCCGCAGAAACGCACGGCGATCGAGACGCCGCAGCATTTCTTCATGCGTATCGCCGTAGCGCTGACGGATACGCCGAATGCCGCGCTGGAGCTGTACCGACTGATGTCGTCGCTCGACTACATCCCGAGTTCGCCGACACTGTTCAATGCCGGTACGCGGCACGAGCAGTTGTCGTCTTGCTTCCTGCTGGATTCGCCGCGCGATTCGTTGGCTGACATCTATGCGCGCTATGCCGATGTGGCCCAGCTGTCGAAGTTTTCCGGCGGTATCGGACAGTCGTATTCGCGCGTGCGTTCGCGCGGCGCGCTGATCCGTTCCACCAACGGCCGCAGCAACGGCATCGTGCCTTGGCTGAAGACGCTGGATGCGTCGGTTGCGGCCGTGAATCAGGGCGGCAAGCGCAAAGGTGCCGCCTGTATCTATCTGGAGACGTGGCACGCGGATATCGAAGATTTCCTCGAAATGCGCAGCAATACCGGCGACGAGATGCGCCGTACGCACAATCTCAATCTCGCCAACTGGGTGCCTGACCTGTTCATGCAGCGTGTCGAAAACGACGGTGACTGGTCGCTGTTTGATCCGCATGTGGTGCCCGAGTTCGTCGATCTGTGGGGCGAAGCGTTCGAGCGCGCCTACGTGCAGGCAGAGCTTCAGGGGCTGGCGGCAAAAGCGGTCAAGGCGCGCGATTTGTACGCGCGGATGATGAAAGTGCTCGGCGAGACCGGCAACGGCTGGATGACCTTCAAGGACGCGTCGAACCGGACGTGCAACCAGGTGGGCCCGGGACGCACTGTGCATCTGTCCAACCTGTGTACGGAGATCCTTGAAGTAACGTCCGCCGAAGAGACTGCGGTGTGCAATCTCGGCTCGATCAATCTTGCGCAGCATGTCGCGCAGGGCGAATCCGGCGGCGCCTATTTCGACTTTGACAAGATCGGCGAAACCGTGCGCGTCGCAGTGCGTCAGCTGGATCGCGTGATCGACCTCAATTTCTATCCGATCGAAACCGCGCGCAATTCCAATCTGCGCTGGCGCCCGGTCGGGTTGGGGGTGATGGGTCTGCAGGACGTGTTCTTCAAGCTGCGGCTGCCGTTCGATTCTCCCGAAGCATTGGCGTTGTCGACGCGTATCGCCGAGCGCATCTATCTCTGCGCGCTGCAGACGTCCTGCGAACTGGCGGAGGAACATGGCGCACATCCCGCATTCGCAGACACCCGCGTGGCGGCGGGCATGCTGCAGTTTGATCTGTGGAATGTGGCCCCGGCCGAGGGCGAGGCTTGGGCTGCACTGAAGGCGCGGATCGCCGTGCATGGCCTGCGCAATTCGCTGTTGATTGCCATTGCGCCGACCGCGACCATCGCCTCGATCGCCGGTTGTTGCGAGTGCATCGAGCCGCAGGTCAGCAATCTGTTCAAGCGCGAAACGTTGTCGGGCGATTTCCTGCAGATCAACCGCGATCTGGTCGATGAACTGAAACGCCTCGGGCGATGGACGGAAGCGACACGCGATGCGATCAAGCTGGCCGAAGGTTCGGTGCAGGCCATCGACGGCATCCCGGATGCGCTCAAGGCGATCTATCGCACGGCATGGGAGCTGCCGCAGAAGGCATTGATCGACCTCGCGGCCGCGCGCGGCCCTTATCTCGATCAGTCGCAGTCGTTGAACCTGTTCATGGAGAGCCCGAGCATCGGCCGGCTGTCGTCGATGTACATGTACGCATGGAAGGCGGGCTTGAAAACGACCTACTACCTGCGCTCACGCCCAGCGACGCGAATCGCCAAAGCGACGGTGAGCGCGCCGACCTATACGCAGCAGGAGGCGCTGGCGTGTTCGCTGGAAAACCCGGAGAGCTGCGAGGCCTGCCAGTAAGGCCCGGCCCCTCACCCTCGCTTGCTGCGCTCGCTCTTCCCTTTCCCCGCGAACGGGGAGAGGGGAGAGGGGGAAACCGCTTGCCTCGTCCGCTCTGCCGGCGCTTCCCTCTGCCAGAACACGTGAAGGGTGCGCTTCATCAAGAAGAGAGCGGCTTCCTCGCCCCAGCCACGCTTCCCTCTCCCCGTACGCGGGGAGAGGGTGCCCGACAGGGCGGGTGAGGGGCGCTCCACAACCCACTCGACCTTCCCCAGGACATCGCCCATGACCAAGCCCATGACCAAGCAAATCACCACGCCAGTCACCACGCCCCATCTGCTCGATCCCGGTTTCGCCCTGACCTTGCGACCCATGCGCTACCCGACGTTCTACGAGATGTACCGCGATGCCATCCGCAACACATGGACGGTGGAGGAGATCGATTTCGGCATCGATCTCAACGACCTGCAGCACAAACTCGCGCCCGCCGACCGGCATCTGATCGAGCGTCTGGTCGCGTTCTTCGCCACCGGCGACAGCATCGTTTCCAATAATCTCGTGCTGAATCTGTATCGGCACATCAATGCGCCGGAAGCGCGGATGTACCTGTCGCGGCAGTTGTACGAGGAAGCGCTGCACGTGCAGTTCTATCTGACCCTGCTCGACAGCTATATCCCCGATCCGGCGCGCCGGGCCGAGGCGTTCGACGCGGTCGAGAGCATTCCCTCGATCCGCGCCAAGGCTGCGTTCTGCTTTCGCTGGATGGACACGGTGCAATCGCTGGAACGCCTGGAGACGCGCGAACAGCGGCAGCAGTTCCTGCTCAACCTGATCTGCTTCGCGTGCTGTATCGAAGGCCTGTTCTTCTTTGCAGCCTTCGCCTACGTCTGGTTCCTGCGCTCGCGCGGGCTGCTGCCGGGACTCGCCGCCGGCACCAATTGGGTGTTCCGCGACGAATCCGGGCACATGGCATTCGCGTTCGAGGTCATCCGCACGGTGCGGCAGGAGGATCCGACCCTGTTCGACGCCCGCATGGAGCGCGATGTGCGGGATATGTTGAAGGAGGCGGTCGAGGTCGAATCCGCGTTTGCCGACGACGTCCTTTCCGGTGGGGTGAATGGCCTGTCTGCGACGGAGATGCGGCAGTATCTGTGCCATGTCGCCGATCAGCGGCTCGCTGCATTGGGCATGGCGCAGGAATTCGGCGCGAAGAACCCGTTCCCGTTCCTTGATCTGCAGGATGTGCAGGAGCTGACCAATTTCTTCGAGCGCCGCGTCTCGGCTTATCAGGTCGGCATCAGCGGTGCGGTCGCGTTCGATGATGCGTTCTGAAGCCGTCGATTTGCCATTGCAGCACAGGCGGGTGAGTCGTGGAGGGGCTGCAACGGCGCAACCGACTTTGCGACTATCATTCCGAATCGTCCATGCGTGGCGCAGATCGCCGAGGCACATCACATGAATACCGTCCTTCGCATCGCCATGGCCCAGTTCGACTTCCCGGTCGGCGCAGTCGAGCAGAATGCCAAACGCATCGCGACGATGATCGCCGAAGCCCGCGACGAATACGGCGCCGATATCGTCTTGTTTCCCGAGCTGGCGTTGTCCGGTTATCCGCCGGAAGACCTGTTGATGCGGCCGAGCTTTCTACGCGATTGCGCGGCTGCGATCGAGGTCGTGGCTGCGGCGGCGACCGGTGGCATCACTGCGGTCGTCGGCTGGCCGCAGTCGGCCGGCAGCGTGGTCTACAACGCGGCCAGCGTCATGCGCGCTGGCCGCGTCGAACAGACCTATCGCAAGCGTGAACTGCCGAACTACGCCGTGTTCGACGAGCGCCGCTATTTCGATGTTGATCCGGACCGCGAGGACTGCGTGTTCGAGGTCAAGGGCGTGCCGGTTGGGCTGATCATCTGCGAAGACCTGTGGTTTGCCGAACCCATCGGCAGCACCGTGCATAGCGGCGCGCAGTTGGTGCTGGTGCCGAATGCCTCGCCGTTCGAACGCGACAAACACGCGCAGCGCGATGCCCTGCTGGCGCAGCGCACACGGGATACCGGCGCGGCGATCGCTTATCTCAATGTCGTCGGCGGCCAGGATGCCCTGGTGTTCGACGGCGCGTCCGTGGTCGCGAACAGCGACGGCACGGTGCATCCCGCTGCCGCCGCGTTCACCGACCAATGGTTGGTCGTCGATTACGACGCCGATTCGCGTAGTTTCGTGCCGGTGCAATGGATGGACGACGGCGACGAAAGCCGCGACGCGCTGGCGTGGCGTGCGATCGTACGCGGCATCCGCGACTATTGCGGCAAAAATGGCTTCCAGAAAACATGGCTGGGTCTCTCCGGCGGCATCGATTCGTCGCTGGTGCTGGCGCTCGCGGTGGATGCGCTCGGTGCCGATAATGTCACCGCTGTACGGCTGCCTTCGCGGTATACCGCTGATCTGTCGAATGATCTGGCCGACGAACAGTGCAGGACACTGGGCGTGAAGATGATCACGGTGCCGATCGAAAAACCGTTCCAGGGGTATCTCGATGCGTTGGCCGAGGTGTTCGCCGGCCTGCCCGTGGATGTGGCCGAAGAGAATCTGCAGTCGCGCACGCGCGGCGCGATCCTGATGGCGCTGAGCAACAAGCTTGGCGGCCTGCTGCTGACCACCGGCAATAAAAGCGAATATGCGGTCGGTTACGCCACGATCTACGGCGACATGTGTGGCGGCTATGCGCCGATCAAGGACCTCTACAAAACCGAAGTGTTCGCGCTCTCGCGCTGGCGCAATACCGTGGGCGGCGTGCCGGCCGGCTCATCGGGCGGGGTGATCCCGCCCGCAGTCATCAACCGTCCGCCTACCGCCGAGCTGCGCGAGAACCAGAAAGACGAGGATTCACTACCGCCGTACGACGTCCTCGACGGGATCCTGCTGCGGCACATCGACCAGGAGCAGTCGCGTGATGAAATCGTGCATGCCGGCTTCGACGCGACCATCGTCGACCGCGTGCTGCGGCTCGTGCGCATCAGCGAATGGAAGCGGCACCAGGCGGCGCCCGGGCCGAAGATCTCGCGGCGCGCGTTCGGGCGCGAGCGGCGCTATCCGATCACGAACGGATATTCGGCCTGAGCCGAGATGGCGGCAGCGACGCGCGAACGCTGGCATACCGACGATTTCGAGGCCCTGTCTTGGCACGATGTCCGTGTGCATGGCTTTCGTCTCATCGAAGGCGAGCATGGCACCGCAGAGCTGGTGCTGGACATCGACTTCATTCTGCACTGGCTTGACGACGGCGAGGATGGCGTCCGCTTTCGCGTCGCGCAGGCCATCCTGCAGTTCCACGAAATCTTCGGCCTGCGTTTTGCTCTGGACTACGTCGCCTGCAGCGCGGGAATGACTGCATTTTCGATCGACCGGATCACGCGCGAATCGCTCGGAGATGACGGCGATGCACGCGCATGGCGATGGCGGGTCGAGGTGAACTGGCCGGAAGGATTCCTGGAATTCGAGTCGCCGGGTTTCAGCCAGTGGCTGGTCGGTGAGGTCATCGAACAGGAGGGACAGTCGCTGGATCCCGCACAGCGGCTTTGAGGGCTTGGCGGCAGTGTCTATCGGGTCCGCGCATGTGGGTCCGCGCATGAAAAAGCCGCCTTGCGGCGGCTTTTCGTTTCGGCCCGTTCGCGTCTGGCTCAGTCGTTGTCGAGCGCTGATTTCTCGGTGGCCAACGGATTGAGCTTGCGCAGGATCGACGGGTAATCCGGCCACTTGCCGTCGCCCGCCAGCCACGGATGCTGCGGTGCCTTCTGGCGCAGCTGCTGCCGGGCGCTGTCGGCCAGGGCGGTATTGCCGAGGCGGGTGTAGGCCTCGCCCATGACCGCGATGCCGTCGCTCTCGTACGCATTGCCGGGGTAGGTTTCGCGCATGTATTCAGCGCGTTCGATCGCGGCGACCCATGCGGTACGTCGCAGGTAGTACATGGCGGTCTCGATCTCGTGCCGGGCGAACAGGTCGCGCAGGGTATTCATGCGCACCGCAGCGTCGGCGGCATAGCGCGAGTTCGGATAGCGTTCGGTGACGATCTTGAAGTCGTTGAAGGCTTGTTGCGGGGTTGCGAGATCCCGACGACTGGCGTCGAGCTTCCAGACCTTTTGCAGGAACACGGTGTCGCGGCTGGAGTTGACCAGACCACGCAGATAATAGAGATAGGCCGCGTTGCGATGGGTAGGGTAGGTGCGCAGGAACCGGTCGATCGTGGAAATGGCATCGTCGTTCGTGCCCATCTTGAACTGCGCGTAGGCGGTTTCGATGATCGCCTGTTCGGTGTAGGGCCCGTAGGGATATTGCGCGATCAGGCGCTTGAAGGTCTGTACGGCGGAGTCGTAGTTGCCGTTGCGGACCGAGCGCTGACCTTTCTCGTACAGTTCGGCTACCGGGACGCCTTCGTTCTCTTTATTGTCCTTGGTGCCGCCCTTCATCCTTGCGCAGCCGGTGGCGCCGAAGGCGAGGATCAGGACCAGCAGCAGGGTCGGGCGCAGGAAGGCTGAGAGCGAAAGTCGACGAAGAGGCATGCGGGCTGCTGCTGAGCGGGTGAGCGGGCGATAATACCAGCCTGGGCCGTCCCGCCCCCTTAACCGCGCGAAACCGTATGGCTCGCGTGCCCCCGATCAGGAGCCCCGGATGCCTTCAACCCCAACATTACCCGCCATGACGTCAGCGCAAGAGGCCGAGCTGCGCTCGGCGATCGTGCCCGATCAGGCCGCCGGGCGCCGCTTCGATGCCGTGCTGGCAGAACTGTTTCCCGAGTTCTCGCGCTCACGACTGGCGGAGTGGATCAAATCCGGCGACGCCCTGCTCGACGGCAAGCAGGCGCGTCCACGCGACCCTGTGCGCGGAGGGGAGCCCGTCAGCCTGCAGGTGGTGCTGGAGGTCCAGACGCGTTCCGAGCCCGAAGACATCGCGCTGGACATGCTTTACGAGGATGCCGACGTCTTCGTGCTGAACAAGCCCGCCGGGCTGGTCGTGCATCCCGGTGCGGGCAACCCGGCCGGCACCCTCGTCAACGCCCTGCTGCATCGCGACCCGAGTCTTTCGACCTTGCCACGGGCGGGTATCGTCCATCGTCTGGACAAGGACACCTCCGGCGTCATGGTGGTGGCCCGGACCCTGCCGGCGCATACCGCGCTGGTGGCGCAGCTGTCGGCCCGCGAGGTTCATCGGCAGTATCTGGCCGTGGTCGTGGGGGCCCTGGTCTCGGGCGGGACCGCGAATGCGCCGATCGACCGCCACCCCCGCGATCGCCTGCGTCAGGCGGTGCGCGATGACGGGCGGGAGGCGGTCACTCATTACCGTCTGCGCGAACGTTTCCGCGCGCATACCCTGCTTGAATGTCGCCTCGAAACCGGGCGCACCCACCAGATCCGCGTGCACATGGCGCATCTCAAGCATCCGATCATCGGCGACCCGCTCTACGGCGGGCCGTTGAAACTGCCGAAAGGGGCGACCACCGAGCTGGTGGAGACACTGCGCGGCTTCAAGCGTCAGGCGCTGCACGCGGAAACACTGGAATTCATCCATCCGATCAGTGGCGAATCCGTGCGCTGTTCCACGCCGATGCCGGCCGACATGCAGGCTCTGGTCTCGACGCTGCGCGAGGATCTGCGGCTGCACGAGCTGTGATCGGACGCGGCGCCCCATGGCTGCGTGCCGACTGGCCGGCCCCGCCGGGCGTCCATGCCTTCACGACGCTGCGACGGGGGCTCGGTGTATCGCAGCCACCTTTCGATGACTTCAATCTCGGCAACCATACCGCCGCCGATGGCGACGACAGTGGCTCGGTCGGGCGGAATCGCGCGCTGTTGGTCGACCATGCCGCGCTGCCGTCCCCGCCACACTGGTTGAAACAGGTGCATGGTGTGGATGTCGCACAGTCTGCCGGTCTGCCAGGCAAAGACGAGGCCGTCGCCGATGCCTCGGTCACCGCGACACCTCACACGGTGCTCGCCATCCTCACCGCCGATTGTCTGCCCGTGGTGTTCACTGCCGACGATGGTCGAGAAGTCGCCGCTGCCCATGCCGGGTGGCGTGGCTTGGCGTCCGGCGTACTGGAAGCCACCGTTGCGGCGATGCGGAC
>JBGSID010000302.1:0-14609 GCA_041751895.1 Lysobacteraceae bacterium
GCCGTCGCGCTGCAGCTGCGCTGCAACGGCGGCGCGGGCGTCCTGCATCAGGTGGCCTTGTTCAACCAGCTTGGCGACCGCCTGCAATGCCGTGAGCCGGCGCTGTGCGGTGTCTTTCATGTGCTGCGGCACCTGCTCGTAGCGGCTCCACAGCGCTTTGATCTGGGCTTCGTCGCGGGCCTGCTTCGATGGCTTGTTGTTGGCCAACGACATGGCGGGCCGCATGGCCAACAACACGGCGGCCTGTATCTCTGCAGGCAGGCCATCGATTGCGTACATGCGCCGCATGCCGCCAGACACGCGCATTTCGGTGTACGCCCAGCCCTCGCGCTCGGCACGCTTCATCACACCGCGAGGCGTGATGCCCATCGCGCTTGCAATGGCGGCCTTGTCGGCGCCAGAAACGCCGGCAGAATATGTGCCGTCAGCCATGACGCTTATCTCCTGAAAGCACCCGCGTGCCGGCGTCAGAGCGCTGCTCAAACGACGCCGGCACCGGGCCGTGGCAGGCTCGCACCGAGGGGAGACATGGCCTGGTCGTAGCGCCAGCCGCAAGGCGGTTGCTCAGCTCACCTGCTGCCGGGGTTTTCGCGTAGGTCGTCGCGGGGCACTGTCCGGCTGATCCCCGCCCGTTTTGAGTCCGGGCCAGACGGTGTTCTTGCGTGGCCAGTTGCAGAAGCAGTGGCTGGAGCTGGCCTTCCGACCAGTCGTGATTGATCGAGCGCACATACAGGCGGCGGGCACGCTGGCGGACCTGTGCGGTGGGCAGCAGCTCGATGTACTCCATCAGCCGCGAACTGCTGGCATGGGCGAGGTGTGCGTTCATGCCTGGTCCGCCTTGCGCGCACGGCGGCCGATGCGGGTGGTAGCCTTCGTTGGTCTTTGACCGATGCGGGGCTTCGGCCCTCGGCGGCGGTTGGGTGTTCCGTCCAGGTTGTAGCGGCTGGGCCAGATCTCCATCGGGTGATCAAGGCCGGCATAGCTGGCGAGGATCTTCTCGACAGCCGGATACGGGCGGCGTGCCGCTTCCCCCAGCACGCTGCCGTGGGAATAGCCTTCTTCCAGCGCGATCTGCTGGAGGCTCCAGCCCTGTTTTTCCAGCGCGGCCTTGAGGTCAGACCAGTGCCAGTCCAGAGAGGCTGGTTTTTTTGCGGGAGCCATTGATGGCATGTGAGGAGGATTCAGTGATTAATGCAGGTGCATCAAAATTAGCCCCCGAATGGGGTCATGTCAACCCCAATCGAGTTCACACCTGGAAATTTCTTAGCTGCTATCTGCCTGCGCGTTTTTCTCTTTTATGTTCAGGCACTTACGCTAGGTGTGAACTGCCATGAGTAGTTCACACCAGAGTTCACACCTACGGGGGAATGAGGTGGGAACTGATTTATTGCGCGGATTGGGCGAACGACTGGCACTCGTACGAGGAGATCAATCCCAATCGAAGTTCGCGGAGGTGGCGGACATCCACAAGAACACGCTCGGCAATTACGAGCGCGGGGAGCGCGAGATGGGGGTGACTGCCCTCGCGCGTTTGGTGGCGCTTGGCTGGAATGCGAACTGGCTGCTGACTGGGCATGGCCCGCAGCAATTGCCGTCGCCATTGCGCGTGGGCGAAGCGCAAGCAACCTACGACGTGGGTGTGTCGTCTCAGGATTTGAGCGCGGAACACCTGAGCATCGCGCTAGAGCTAGCCGACGAAGCGTTGCGCGGCCTGTGGTTGCCACGGCGGGGATATGCCGAGCTGGTGGCCCTGGTCTACGACGCGCTCACGCAAGGAATGCCCTACGCCGCGATATTGGACATCGCCCGGCCAGCTGCCAAACAACGGGCAGGCAAGGGGGCGGGCGATGACGGTGAACAGGGATTGGACCGAACAGGTCCGGAAGGTACTGGCCTCGGCGAGGCCGGTTGAAACGCTGAATTCTGGCGGCCTTGCTGCCAGCGAGACGGCCAGAATTCACGCAGGCGGCCCATCGCGGGCCGCCGACCGGCATGAAATTCGCCGGATTGCCCACTGGTATGGCTGGCAGGCCGAGATCGACCGCGTGCTGCTGGCCGCTGGTGTGGCGTCGCTGGCGGGCCTTGACGACCCCTCTGTCGGCCAGCTGCTGCTGCGGATGACGCAGCTGGAGGCATGCGCCCAGGAGGGCCTGGACAGCCCCGATGCACCGCCCGCTCGATGAGCGTTTAAAGGCCCCTCAACGCCGCATTGCACGGCGCTGCCTTTCATCAAACCTGTTGCGCCTTCCTTGGGGTTGGCGCCAATTTCTCAAACCTCAGGCCTTTTTGGCTTTTCCGCGTAACTCTTTGTTGTTCCGGGAAATCCCGCCTAATTTTTCTTTGTCCCGGATATATCAAACCAACTGCTCCCTAACACTGATCCCTGCTCGGATGATGCTCGGATGATGGTTGGATCAGTGCGCGGGAACTTCAGGCAGCGGATACCAGTCGGGCTTGGAGTCGGTATGCACATGGTTGATCAGTCGGCGCGGCAGGTCGCGGTCGAACAGACCCGTGGAAAGCAACAGCTTCGGCGACCCGTCGACTTCTTTTGCGATGCGGCTGCCGCACTGCGGACAGAAGCTGCGGGTGATGCCTTCCGACGATGCGTAGTGCTGGCGTTCCATGGTGCCGGACCAGACGACGGATGCAAGATCCGCCACCAGCATTGCAAAATAGTTGCCGTGCAGTGTCTGGCAGTCGCCGCAGTGGCAGGCGACGACGCCGATCGCGTCGTCCGGGATGTCGACCTGCACCGCGCCGCAGTGGCACTGCCCATGAAAGCCGCTCATCTCAGCGCCCCAGCGCGTCGATGATCAGGCGCGCGGTCTCGGCACTGGAGAAATTCTGCTGACCGGTAATCAGGTTGCCGTCGCGCACAGCAAAGCTGCGCCACAGACCGGCCTGCACGTAGTTCGCGCCGATCTTGTGCATCGCGTCTTCGATCCGCCACGGCATCAGGTGCTTGTCGCGCGGCAGCAGGTTGTCGCTCCACACCGCGTTGTCGGCGAAGTCTTCCTCGACGTTGGCGAAACCGGTCACGGTCTTGCCCTTCGCCAGAAACTCGCCGTCGGGCAACTTTGCGTAATTGAGGATCGCGGTACCGTGGCACAGTGCGGCAGCGATCTTGCCGGCGGTGTAGAAGGCCACGAACTTCGCTTGCAGAGCGGTGGCGTTCTCGTAGCTGAACATCGGCGCCTGGCCACCTGCGACCACGATCGCATCGAATGTCGCCACGTCGATATCGCTGGCCTTGCCGGTGTTCTCGACCAGCGCCATCAGTTCGGGGGTATGGATGAAACCCTGGCTGATGAGGTCGGTCCTGCTGTAGCCGCTCTGGTCGTTCGGGTCACTCATGCCATCGCCGTCGCAGCGACCGCCGTCGGGGCTGAAGATCTCGACGTCGTAACCGGCTTCGGTGAACGCCAGATACGGGTGGGTCAGTTCGCTCCACCAGAAGCCGACCGGCCAACCAGTCGTGGTGGACATGGTCGGGTTGGCAATGACAATGGCGACACGCTTGCTGCGGTCGGCGTTGACGACATTGGGGTCTTGCAGGCTCATGTGGTGTCTCCGGAGGTTGCTTCTGTGTGCGGCAAGTATCCGGATTGCATTTATTGTGATAAATAACCCGTAATGACACCTATCGTTGATGGATCAATCAACAATGGATCTTCCCCGCCTCCGCGCATTCGTCACTGTGGTCAAAAGCGGCAGCTTCACCAAAGCCGCCGAGATCCTGCGCAGCCAGAAAGCCCACCTCAGCCGGCAGGTCAGCGAACTGGAGGCCGAACTCGGCGTGCGCCTGCTCGAACGCACCACCCGTGCGCTGCGCCTGACCGAAATCGGCCGCGAAGTCTTCGAGCGGGCGCTCGGCATCCTGTCTGCGGTCGAGGACACCGAACGCGTGGCCCAGGCCGTGCATGGCGAACCGCACGGGCTGCTGCGGCTGACAGTGCCGCTGGAGTTCGGGCTGATCGCTGCCTTCGAATGGACCCGCGCACTACTGGTGAAGTATCCGCAGTTAGCGATCGACATCGACAGCAGCTCCCGGATCGTCGATCTGGTCCATGAGGGCTACGACTTGGCGATCCGGATCGGATCGCTGCCGGACTCGCGTCTGGCTGCACGTCGGCTCGGCGAACTGCACTACGGCCTGTATGCATCACCAGCCTATCTGCAGCGGCGCGGCACGCCGCGAACGCCGCAGGAATTGGCACAGCACGATCTGATCGCTTTCGCCCCCGGTAGCAAACCGGTGCCTTTACGGCTGCGGCGCGGCACCCAATCAATCGAGGTCATCGACACTCCACCCCGGCTGCGTGTGGATAGCCGTTATGCCCAACGCGATGCGTCGCTGGCAGGGCTTGGCATTGCCGAAAACCTGTTGTTGATCGCAGAGCCAGAAGTCGCCGCCGGACGCTTGCTCAGGGTGATGCCGGATTGGTCGCGTGCATCGGTACCTGTGCATGCGGTGTTTCCCAGCCATCGCTTTCTGACGCCCAAGGTCCGCGCCTTCGTCGAGTATGCGCAGACACATTTTCCTGGCTTAGCGGACGGGTAGACTTTAATGACTGCATCGGCTTCGTGACAGCTGCCGCAGTCCTGACACCGTATTCTGACAGGCACATGAACCGCGATGTTTTGCCAGCCAGCAAAAATCGGTGGATTCAGCAAACCGTCAAGATGCAGGCCCTAGCGTTCGAGTCGCGCCGCTCCGGCGCCCGGGGAGTCCACCATGAATCGTTTCGCTGCTTCGATCCTCGCCATTGGCCTCACTACCGCCATCGGTACGGCTTCGGCGCAAACCTCGGGACCGTATTCCCAATACCCTGCCGCGAACGAAGGCACTCCAAGCTCCGACGCGCCCTACTACGACTATGCTCGCGTGATCCGTGTCGATCCCGTGCTTCAAACGCGCTATCGCACGTCACCGACATCGTCACAGAACTGTTACTCCGAAAACGGCTACTACACGGATCGGGACAACGGCGGCTACGACGACCGTTATCCCGACAGTCGCGACGATCGTTATCGTGATGATCGTTATCGCGATGATCGCTACCGTGACGACCGTAGTCGCTCCAGCAACGATGGCCATGGCACTACAGCCGGTCGCAATGTCGCGACCATCCTCGGCACAGTGGTCGGTGCAGCACTGGGCAGCAAGCTCGGCGGCGGTAATGCGCGCTACGCGACCGCTGCGATCGGATCCACGGTCGGCGGTATGGCCGGACGCGGAATCTACGAAAGCGCCAAACGCAATCAACAAGCGAAAACCACCAGTGTCACCGTCTGCGATCCGGTACCGGCCGGCCGTGATGGCCGTTATGCGCCCACCAACAACGAAGTCACGGCCTACGATGTCACTTACGAATTCGCAGGCCGCCAGTTCGTCACCCGCACCGACTACCATCCCGGCGATCGAATCCGCGTACGCGTGGATGTGCGGCCGGAGTAAGCAGCGACACACATCGCATTTACAAGAACATCGAAGGGGCCTTGTCGCCCCTTCTTTTTTGGCATCGGACACTCCAGCGATCAAACGCCGGACACCTCACAGCAATCACACTTCGCCGATCACGTCCGGGCAGTCGGATATGCGCTCGGATACGGCGACAACAGTGCTGCTTCATGCTTCGCCAGCTCGGCACGCAGGTCATTCGCGACGGCTGCAACCTGCTCCGCAATCAGCCCTCCAGGCAATGAGGAAATCACCGTCGGGAACGTGCCGTTGTAGACCAGCAGGTTCACGTTTTCGATCGGATCGACCGCGAGGTTGTACAACTCCCACTCGTCCGGCACCGGATGCGCGCTCCACGGGTCGCAGTAACGCACCAGCTTCCAGTCGCCCGAACGCAACGCGCGCACATGCGCGGGCTGAGGCACAGGCCCGGGCGACAACTGCGGCAGATAGGCATGCGGCGGAGTGCCGTCTGCGGGTTGCGTGCGCAACAGCTCGACCGTTGCGGCGTACACCGCGTACTGCTGCCAGGAATCGACGTTATGCGGGTCGTCGTCACGTGGCAGCGGCTCTGTGATCATGTCGTCGGTGGCGAACAACACCGCCGTGCGCGCCTGACCATCAGGACCGATCACCGGCCCACCGCCACTTTCGATCACCGGCACCAGATTCGCACCCGGAAGCGCCGCCGCAGTATGCGTCTTCGACAGATTGCGGCGTGCACGGTCGATCTGTTCGTCGCTGGCTCCAGCCAGACCCAGCAGTGTCGGCAGGATGTCGATATGACTGGTCTGAGAATCGATCGCGACCGACGTTGGATCCTGATCCTTCTCGAACTTGCGACTGATCAGGAAGGGCACATGAAGCGCTTCCTGATATGCCGCATGCCATTTCTCGATCATCATGCCGTGCGCCGCGCCGTATTCGCCGTGGTCCGATGCAAACACCACGATCGTGTTGTCGCGCAGCCCGGTGTCTTCCAAGGTCTTCAGCACACTGTGGATATGACGGTCGACCATCGAAATCATGTACGCGTAGTACTGCAGAAAGCCGGTCGCCGCGCCGTCCGCATCCTGCTGCAACTGGAACGGGATCGGAATCGCAAGCGTCGCCTTCACTGCATTCTGCAGCACGGTCTCGGCATCGCCGCCAACGCCCTGCGCGATGGCGAGACCGGTCTTCGCCGCCAAGCCCAATGCCACTTTGTACGCATAGTCGTATTGCACGCGCGGCTTGTTGTTCGTCAACAGATCTTCGTTCTGGGTCGGCGAAGCCGTGGCGCAGTTCTGTGGCAGACCCAACGGATTCATCGGGATACGGAAAGTGCCATCCTGCGGTGCGGCGCTGAACGTGCCCGCCATCGGGATCGGCACCGACATGCCGGGGCCGAATTGCGGTTGGCTCAGGTCGCTGTCGGGCGGAAAGCTCGGCTGCAGCGCGCGCGGCAGTGTCGGATAGGTCGCGATGTCGTGTGGATTGGTGAACGAGCACACCGCGAAGAACGGCGGCGGATTCGGCACCACCGGACTTTGCGGATGGTTCTTCGCCACCCGCCCGCTGCTGCGTGCATACGGGACGCCCAGCGCACGGTTGCGCAGGAAATTGCAGGCCAGATCGGCGAACTGGTAGTCGCGATACGCGCCCATGTTGTTGGTGAGCGAGCCGTGCGGCTCAGGCCACGACAACTCCCATTCGCCGAACCCGAAGCCTTCCAGCGTGTGCTCCGGCGGATCGCTGACGTGCCACTTACCGAAGTAATGCGTGCTGTAGCCGATCTCGCGGAAGTAATCGCCGGCGGTCGGCGCGCCATCGGCCTTGAGCCACGGAAAATTCTGCGCGTCGCCGCTCTTGAACAGCCCATCGGTCTGGGTCACCCCCGAACGCGGCCCGTACTGCCCCGTCATGATGCTGGCGCGGCTGGGAATACACGCAGATTCCGCGATGGTGTGATCAGTGAACACCACCCCGTATTCGCGCAGCTTGCAGAATCCCGGGAAATACTGCGCGTACTCGTTGCCTTCGAGGCTGCCGACGAAGCTCAGGATGTTCTTCAGATCGTTCGCGAAACCGGCGTCGCCGTAGCCCTTCTCCGGGTAGTACAGCTGATCCACGAGGATCATCAGGATATTGGGGCGAGCATCGCGGGTGGCGGCGATGTCCTGGAGCGTGCTGCCGTCGTGAGTGCTGCGGTCGTGCGTGCTGTCGTTGTCGTTCATGTGGCCTCCCTGTCGTTGGTCCTTGTTCCAGTCTCGGCTCTATGCCAGTACCGATCAGCATCATGCCGGTATCAGTCGACCAGAGCCGTTAACGCCACATCACCCCCCAGGATCGAGTCCAGACAGACCCGGTAGGGGCGCGTTGCCCGCCTCCACGGTCGGGAGAGATGAGGCATCCGAGGCCGAGGGGTGCCGTCCGGGGGTGCCGGCCTCCGCCGAAGCCTGCGATAATTCATGCCTTGGCCCCGTAGCTCAGCTGGATAGAGCGGTCCCCTCCTAAGGGACAGGTCGCACGTTCGAATCGTGTCGGGGCCGCCAGCATCACCACCCGCACCACGCATCCCTTCGCAAGCGCCTGCCTCCGTGCGGGCTGCCTCAAAGCACTCAGGAGTTCCGCATGACCCACCCCGTCCTCACCGCACTTGGCCTTGGCGCCAGCGAATCCGGCACCTATCTCGGCCACGGCGAATGGTCGAAGACCAGCGATGCCGGCGTTCTGGAGCCGATCAATCCGACCACGGGCGAGGTGTTGGGCCGGGTACAGGCGTCGTCGCAGGCCGATTACGATCTGATCGTCGAGCGCGCCCAGGCGGCGTTCAAGATCTGGCGCACCACTCCGGCGCCGCGTCGCGGCGAGGCGATCCGCCTGTGCGCGGACGCGCTGCGCACGCACAAGGACGCGCTGGGTTCGCTGGTTGCCCTCGAAATGGGCAAGTCCAAGCCGGAAGGCGACGGCGAAGTGCAGGAAATGATCGATATCGGCGAATTCGCGGTCGGTCTGTCCCGCCAGCTGTACGGCCTGACCATGCACAGCGAGCGCCCGGGCCACCGGATGTACGAGCAGTGGCATCCGATCGGCATCGTCGGCGTGATCTCGGCGTTCAACTTCCCGGTCGCGGTGTGGGCGTGGAACTCGTTCGTGGCCGCCATCTGCGGCGACATCACCATCTGGAAGCCGTCGCCGAAGACCCCGCTCTCGGCCGTCGCGTCGATGAAAATCTGCAACGAAGCGCTGAAGAAAGCCGGTTTCCCGGACATCTTCTTCCTGTTCAACGACGCCGGCACCGAGCTGGCCTCGAATTTCGTCGACGACAAGCGCATTCCGCTGATCAGCTTCACCGGTTCGACCAAGGTCGGCCGCATCGTCGGCGAACGCTGCGCGCGCCGCATGGGCCGTTCGCTGCTGGAACTGGGCGGCAACAACGCGATCATCGTCGATGCCAGCGCCGACATGAAACTGGCGATTCCGGCGATTGTTTTCGGCGCGGTCGGCACTGCCGGCCAGCGTTGCACCAGCACCCGCCGTCTGATCGTGCACGAAAGCGTGTACGACGACGTGCTGGCGAAGCTGATCACCGCCTACAAGCAGGTGGAAACCAAGATCGGCGATCCGACCGACCCGAAGAATCTGATGGGCCCGCTCAACAGCCGCGATGCGGTGGACGCCTACCTCGACGCAATCGAAGCGGCGAAGAAAGCCGGCGGCAAGGTCGAAACCGGCGGCGCCGCGATCGAGGGCAAGGGCAACTTCGTGTTGCCGGCCATCGTCACCGGCCTCACCAACGACGCCGACATCGTCCAGCACGAAACCTTCGCGCCGATCCTGTACGTGATGCAGTACAAGACACTCGATGAAGCGATCGACATGCAGAATGCAGTGCCGCAGGGCCTGTCGTCGTCGATCTTCACCGCCAACCTGCGTGCGGCGGAAGCCTTCCTCGCGGCGTCGGGCAGCGACTGCGGCATCGCCAACGTCAACATCGGCACCAGCGGCGCGGAAATTGGCGGCGCGTTCGGCGGCGAGAAGGAAACCGGCGGCGGTCGCGAGTCGGGTTCGGACGCGTGGAAGGCCTACATGCGCCGCCAGACCAATACGATCAACTACTCCGACGCATTACCGCTCGCGCAGGGAATCAAGTTCGATCTGTAACGACTGGATTCCAACACCGGCATGACCTTGAAGTACGCCACCCTGGCTACCGTGTCAGCCGCCCTCTGTGGCGCGCTGGCACTGGTCTGGATGTGCGTCCCGGAACTGCCGCTGTCGCTCTGGGATGTCGAACCCTCCTATCAGACCGGTTTTGTGGGTCGCCGGTGCGCGGCCCTCTTCGCAGGACTCGGGCTCATGCTGTGGTTGGCACGGCATTCGGAACCATCGTCGGCAAGAAACGCCATGAGCCTCGGCCTCGCGGCCGGTTGCGCCATCCTCGCAGTACTGGGACTGGCCGAATACGCCACCCGGCACGCGAATGCATACATCCTTCCCGCGGTCCTGGTCGAAGCCGTATTGGCGCTGTCGTTCGTGATGGTGGAACGCCGGCGAGTCGGGATATGACGCAACACAACCCTCACCTGCGCCGGTAACTCAATGTACGGACTCGCCCGCCCGTTCCTCTTCCGCATGGACCCCGAGCGGGCCCATGGTCTCGGGCTGTCGATGCTGGAGACCGCGTATCGCACCGGACTCAACCCGCTGCTGACGAAAGGCATTCCGTCGTTTCCGGTGAAGGTGCTCGGCCTGACCTTTCCCAACCCGGTCGGCCTGGCCGCCGGGATGGACAAGAACGGCGCGCATATCGATGCACTGTTCGCACTGGGCTTCGGGTTCGTGGAAGTGGGCACCGTCACGCCGAAACCGCAAACGGGCAATCCGAAACCGCGAATGTTCCGTCTGCCCGAATACAACGCGGTGATCAATCGGCTCGGCTTCAACAACGAAGGCGTGGATGCGCTGGTGCGCAACGTCGAAAAATCGCGGCGCAAGGGCAACGGCATCCTCGGCATCAACATCGGCAAAAACAAAGACACGCCGAACGAAACCGCAGCGTTGGACTATCTCATCTGTCTGGAGAAGGTCTACCCGCTGGCGGACTACGTCACCATCAACATCTCCTCGCCGAACACCGCAGGCCTGCGCGAACTGCAGGAAGAACAGGCGCTGCGCAAGTTGATCGGCATCCTGCGCGAAGCACAGGAACGCCTGTGGACACGCCATGGCCGGCGCGTGCCGATGCTGGTGAAAGTAGCGCCGGACCTGGCTGACGAAGACATCGACGTGACCGCGCGCGTACTCGGCGAGATGCAGGTGGATGGCGTGATCGCCACCAACACCACGGTGTCGCGGATCGCGGTACACCAGCATCCACTGGCCAAGGAAGCCGGTGGACTGTCGGGCGAACCGCTGATGGCAAAATCCACCGCCGTGCTGCGCATGCTGCGCACCCGGCTGCCAGAACACATTCCGATCGTCGGCGTCGGCGGCATTCTCACCGGCGCGGATGCGGTGAAGAAAATGGCGGCCGGCGCGAGCCTGGTACAGACCTATACCGGTCTGATCTATCGTGGACCGAAGCTGATCGGCGAATGCGTGGATGCGATCCGCCGCCGCAAAGAAGCACCCAGCCGTGGAAACCTGCCGAACAACACATGAGCATCCGTCGTACCGAAGCCGCGCCGCTGCGCAACACGTTCGGTGTCCCGGCCAGCGCCGGGCTGTTGATCGAGATCGACGATGCAGCAGTGTTGCCGACGTTGTTCGCGGATGAACTCGCGGCGGCATCACCACTGATCCTCGGCGGCGGCAGCAATCTGCTCATCGTCGAAGGCCCCGATCTCGCACTGCATCTGAATTCGCAGCGCATCGACATCCTTGATGCGCGCACCGGCATCGTCCGCGCCGAGGCCGGCGTCGAATGGCACCGTCTGGTGATGTGGACGCTGGAACATGGCTTCGCCGGACTCGAAAATCTCGCCTTGATTCCGGGTACCGTCGGCGCATCGCCGATCCAGAACATCGGTGCTTACGGCGTGGAAGTGGGCGAACGCATCCGCGCAGTGGATGTCTTCGAACGCGCAACCAGCACGTTCCACCGATTCGATGCGGCCGAGTGCGGTTTCGCTTATCGCGACAGCGTGTTCAAACACGATCTCGATCGCTGGATGGTGATCGCGGTGGAATTCGAGCTCACTCCCGGGCTGGACGCTGCGGCGCTCAAGCTCGACTACGCCGGCATCCGCGACGAACTGGACACGATGGCGATCACCACACCGCATGCGCGCGATGTCGCTGCTGCGGTGATCCGTTTGCGTCAACGGAAGTTGCCCGACCCTGCTGTGGTCGGCAATGCCGGCAGTTTCTTCAAGAATCCGATCGTGCCGATGGCACAGGCCGACGCGCTGCTCGCGGCGCATCCGCACATGCCGTCGTTTCGCGGCAGCAGCGAAACGACGCGAAAGTTGTCTGCAGCATGGTTGATCGACACCTGCGGCTGGAAAGGTCATCGCATCGATACCGGTTCCGGTGATGCCGGCGTATCGGATCGGCACGCGCTCGTGCTGGTCAACCACGGCGGCGCCACCGGCGCCGAACTACTGGCGTTGGCGCGACACATCTCCGACAGCGTGCATGCGCGTTTTGGCGTGCACATCGAACCCGAACCGCGCATCGTCGGCGCACGCTGGTGAACGCCGTACAGCCGCAACATCTGCGTGCGGCATTGTTGATGCTGGGCAGCACCGTGTTTTTCGGGATGATGGCCGTTGCGATCAAACTCGCCGCGCAGACGCTGCACACGTTCGAGATTGCGTTCTTCCGCAATTTCTTCGGTTTGATCGCGGCTTCGCCGTTGCTGCTGCGGCATGGGCCAGAATTGCTGCGCACGACACAATTTCCCCGTTACATCTTCCGCTGCATGATCGGCGTGGTCTCGATGTTGTGCGGATTCTGGGCGATCGGCCATCTGCCTCTGGCGCAGGCGGTATCGCTGTCCTATTCGACACCGATCTTCGTCACCATCGCTGCCGTGATCTTCCTGCAGGAACAGGTGCGCGCACGACGCTGGGCGGCGGTGGCGTTGGGATTCGTCGGCGTGATGATCATCGTGCGTCCCGGCAGCGACAGTTTCAGCGCAGGCACGCTGGTTGCGCTTGCGGCAGCGGTACTCAGCGGCATCGTCTCGATCCAGATCAAACAACTGTCGCGCACCGAACCCGCCGACCGCATCGTATTCATGACAACACTGCTGTGGGTGCCGATATCGCTGTTCCCGGCGCTGACGGTATGGGCATGGCCGCATGGCATCGCTTGGCTCTGGGTCATTGCCGCCGGCTTCCTCGGCACCAGCGGACACATGCTGTGGACACGCGCGCTGAAGCTCGGCGATGTCTCTGCACTGACACCGATCAGCTTCATGCAATTGCCGATCGTCGCGGTCGCGGGCTGGCTGTGGTTCGGAGAAACGCTCGACCGCTGGACCGTCATCGGTGCCGGCGTGATCTTCGGCGCGAATGCGTATATCGCACATCGCGAAGCACAGCTCGCGCGGCGCGACGCCACCCATGCGCCGAGCACTGCAGCGAAGCCCGGCGAATAGCCTCCAGGATTGAAACAACACGATATCCATCGAAAATCAGCGCGATTCGCAACGATGTGCGTTGTTATGCATATCTGCTCGACAAGGGCAAGAAGACAATATGAGACGCCAGTCCGATATGATGGCCCCGCGATGCAGGGGGCATCGCACCATCTACGGGATGCCACGAACCGGCGTCCGTCAATAAGCAGTTCATTACCCAAAAGGAGAAAGGTCATGACCGCATCCATCCGAACGCCACTGGTGTTGGCCATCGTCGTCGCTACCGCAGCGATCGCAGCGCCGGCACACGCAGAAGAAGGCGATTATTCGTTCTGGCAAACACTCGGCAACCTGATTTCACCACCGAAGCCCGACAACAAAGTCACTGCAGCGCAACGCACTGGCGACTACCCGCTGCTTTCGAATCCGAGCGGCTTCGCCGACGGTTTCAAACCCGGCACTTACAGCCAATGGCAAACGGTCCAGTTGGCTCCGGAAACCGGCGCAGTCTGCGGCAATGGTTCGCCGTACAAATTCTTCGTGAACCGAGTGCCGACCACCCGCAACACCATCATTTACATGGAAGGTGGCGGCGCCTGTTGGGATTATCAAAGCTGCACTGGCCAGACCGGCATACGCGGCGCGCGCAATCCGAATGGCATCCCCGACGACTACATGAGCCTGCTCAACCCGGGCGCAAGCCTGGTGAGCCCGTTCATCACCCGCATCAGCCCGTTCGAGACGGTCAAGACCCAGCAGTGGAACATCGTCTACGTGCCTTACTGCACCGGCGATATCTACAGCGGCGACAAAGTCGCGGTCTACAACGACCCGACCGGCGTGAAAGCGCCGCTGGTGTGGCACCACAACGGCACCCGCAACGTACGCGCGGTGACCAGCTGGCTGAAGGACAACCTGCCGCGTCCCACGCAGATGCTCTCCACCGGCTGCAGCGCCGGCGGCGCTGGCAGCCTGACCAACTATGCACCGCTGCGCCGTGACCTGGCCCCGACCCGTGGCTTCCTGATCGACGATTCCGGCCCGGTGTTCGATGCGCCGCTTGGTGGCGACCCGGCAACCTATCCGTCCGCACCGCTGCAGGGGCTCATGCGCAGCGCCTGGGGCTTGAACAAGCCGAATGGCCCCCTGCCCTACCTCGCCACCCAGATGCCGCAGCTCGACCTCAACCAGCTCGGCACGCTCTACGGCGCACTGGCGGCGAAGTACCCGAACGACCGTCTCGGCCAGACCCACTTCTGGCAGGATCTGAACTACTCCTCGTATTCGTATGAGCGGTTCTTTACCGATATCCAGAACGCGCCGAACCAGGCCGCCAAGGAAGCGCTGATCCACGCCAGGTGGGGCACCGACACCCAGCGACTGTCGGCCAAGCTCAACGGTATCGGCAACTTCGGCGGCTACTTCCCGCAATACCGCGCGCTCAACGAGAGTCACTGCACCACGATCGTCGATTTCAAGAATGGCGATATCCAGACCATGAGCCTGCAGCTGAAGAATTTCATCGACAGCGTGCTGGACGGTTCGGGCAATGTGCTGGATGCCTCCGAGGCCAGC
>JBGSID010000303.1:0-30854 GCA_041751895.1 Lysobacteraceae bacterium
CGCCGCCGGCCGCGACGCCGGCCGCACGCTCGGTCACATCGAGCGGCGGCTGTCCGATCCGGAGGAGGAGCGCGCCTATCAGGCGCTGGTCGCGGCCGGCGCCATCGACAAAACCCAGACCCACAACCTCGCCGGCATCGCCGAAGACGGTGCGGCGCGGTTCAATCCCGCCTGGGCGAAAGCGATGCGGATCATTGGTTGGGGTTTCCACACCACCGAACTCATCAACCGCGAAGCGACGGGTATCGCCACCTTCCGGCTCGCGCGCAAGGCAGGGCAGTCGTTCGATCAAGCGGTACGCAGCGCGGTCGATGCCATCCAGGACACCCACTACGACTACACCAACCAGAACCGGGCGCGCTGGATGCAGGGCAACGCATCGAAGGTGCTGCTGATGTTCAAGCAGTACGCGCTGAACACGACTTGGCATCTCGGGCGCATGGTGTGGCAGGCGACGCGTAACGCTGACCCCGAAACCAAGCGCATTGCGCGACGCAACCTGACTGGCATCTTTGGAATGAGCGCCCTGTTCTCGGGCGCGCTGGGCCTGCCGATGGCGAGCGTGCTGATGGGCGTACTCAACGCCATCGCCGCGAGTTTCGGCGACGAGGACGAGCCGTGGGAGGCCGAAACCGAGCTGCGTGCGTTCCTGGTCGCCATGCTGGGCGAGGACGCGGCGCAGATCCTGCTGACCGGGCCGGTGAACGCCGCCACGGGGGCGGATATCGCCAGCCGCGTGAGCATGTCGCAGCTGTGGTTCCGGGATGCGGATCGCGAGTTGGAGGGCAGGGGGCTGTACTACAACCTGCTCGAACAGGCCGCCGGCCCGATGGGTGGTGCGCTCAAGAACGTCATCACCGGTAAGGCGCTGATCGACGAGGGGCAGACGTGGCGCGGCGTGGAAACGATGCTCCCCAACGCCCTGAAGTCGATGGTGAAGGCGGCCCGCTACGAGGTGCAGGGTGCGAACACGCTGCGCGGCGATCCGCTGGTCGAGGACGTGAGCCTGCGCCAGCTGCTGCTACAGCTGGGCGGGTTCACCCCGGCCGAACTGGCGGAGACCTACGCCGGCAACAGTTCGGCCAAGCGCTACGAACAGCACCTGCTCAAGCGCCGCGAGCGGCTGCTGGATGCCTACGCGCTGGCCAGCCGGACCGGGGATGCCGACGCTCGGGCCGAGATCGCGGGCCAGATCCGGGCCTGGAACCGCAAGGTGCCGGAACTGGCGATCACCGCCCGGACCCTTCAGCGCTCCATCGCTTCCCGGCAGGCCTACAGCGCACGGGCCGAGCGGGGCATCGTCCTGAACTCCAAGGTGGCTGAACGGGTTCGGGAGGAGACCGGCACAGCTGAATAAGAAACCCTGTCACATCTGACAGGTTTTGGCCGTTCCCAACAGAGGGTGGCCTGCGGTTACACTTTTGTGACCCAAGGGGTCGGCTCGCCAGAGTCGACAGGGCGCTCTACCTGAACCATGTTCGGAAAGGAATCGACTCGCTGACAGGCGAGGTGTCGTTGCGCATGCGCGACACGGTCTGTCGTCTTTTCTTGAAACAGGATTTCGATCTGGTGGCAGCGTCCAATCTCAAGACAAGAGACGCCGATACCCGTTCCTATGGACGGGTGTCGCATTTGCGCGCCCGTACGCCGGGCCGACGTGCTTGCTGCACGCCGATCGATCGCACAACAGGGCAATCAACATGACAAAACGACAGGGGCGCGTCCGGCTTCAGGGCTTTGACGCAATCGCAACCGTGCTGCGGAACAGTCGCAGACTCCTACTGATCCTCGCCTTGCTGGTGGGTGCCGGCGCGGTGGCAGCGGTGCTTACGCCGACCGTGCCGCCAGACTATTGCACCAACGGCTATACCAGTTGCTTCGACACGTTCGACAAGGCCGAGACGGCGATGCGCAACGCTCCGGCCTATACGGGGGTCGGCCAGTTGCTGGAACACATGGGGACCGTTCAGATAAGCGCGACCACGCTGCGCCTGCAGTATTGGCTGCGCGACCGGCCGGTGGAGTCGGTACGTGGCCTGGCGTACTACGCCAGCTATGGGCTGCAGGGCAGCAGCACCGGCAGCTGCGCGCTGAGCGACGACCAAGCTGCCAAGCCAGGCTGGTGCGCGAGCGAGAGCGAGGTCGTCAATCTGGGCCTCTCGCGGATACAGGCCGCATGGACAGCGGCGGGCTGTAGCGTTGCCAATACTGTCATCACCAATGACTACGATCCTCCTGGACTGAACGGCTCGACCACGACGCGCG
Source organism: Lysobacteraceae bacterium (assembly GCA_041751895.1). Taxonomy (GTDB): domain Bacteria; phylum Pseudomonadota; class Gammaproteobacteria; order Xanthomonadales; family Xanthomonadaceae; genus Lysobacter_I. The sequence continues at coordinate 2,266 of JBGSID010000303.1, forward strand.
GCATCGTCGATTACGACACCCGCTGGTACAAGACCACGGGTACCTGCACCAGTGGCGCCAGCAAATCGCAGACCTGGTCGGTCTCGAAGCAGCGACCGCTGTATTGCCGCACGGGCTTCGGTGCGATCCAGATGAATACGGTGTCCGATGCGACGCTGACGACCGCCAACCTGTGCGAAGCGGACAACCAGAACCTGACCTATATCGCGATGCCGATCCTGCAGTGCGCCGCCTGTGCCGGTAGCCCCAGCCCGGTGTATCCGGCGACCGGCGAGAAACAGCGCGCGGAGCCGGACTTCAGCTTCGCCGGTCAAACCTTCACGCGCTACTACCGCTCGCTGCGCCAGTTCCGCAACAACCGCAACTTCGCGGTCGCATGGAACCACACCTGGAGCGACCGGATCATCAGCGGCGCGGTCTCGGCCACGCCCTATGTCCACATCGATGAGATCGGCAACTACGAGGGTTACACGCTGCTCAGCGGCACCCGGTACCGGGGCGAGACCTCGGTGGATCGCGTGCTGGAGCGCATTAACGCCAATGGCATCGGCTGGCGGCTGCGGATGCCGGACGGCGAAGTCCGCGAGTTCGATCTGAACGGCTATCTGATCGCGGTGCGCAACCCGAGCGATCCACTCAACGATATCGTCATCGCGCACAACGCTGACAAGTCGACCTCGACCGTCACCGACGCGCAGGGCCGCGTTCTGCGGTTCGAGTACGCGAACAACCTACTGCAGCGTATCGTGCTGCCCGACGGCACCGCCGTGGCCTACGGCTATGACGCGAACCTCAACCTGACCGGCGTGACCTATCCGGGGAACGTGACCAAGCAGTATCACTACAACGAGGCCGGGCTGGCCGGTGCCGCCGACCAGCGTCATCAGCTGACCGGCATCACCTCCGAAGACGGCGTGCGCTACGCCTCGTTCGGCTACGACGCGCGCGGGCGCGTCACTTCCAGCCGCGTGCTGGGCACGCCGAACGAACTGACTTCGGTTTCTTATCCGACCGAGGATAATGCTTTGCTCGTCAGTACATCAGGTGACACGAATGAATATACGATCCAGTCGGGGATCTATCGACGCGTCGTTGGTGTCAAGGATGCGGCAGGAACCGAGAAACGAATCTACGACACAGAAGGACACCTTCAGCGACAGGTAGACAGGCTCGAAAATATCACCGATTACACCTATCAGGACGGATTTCGTCGAACAGTTACGACAGGTGTTGGAACGACGGAAGAGCGCAAGACCGAGACTATCCGCGATCCAATGAACGGGCTCGTTATCGAGCAGCGCGCTTATGACAAGGCTGGTGCCTTGCTTGTGCGTTCGACTTGGGCATACAACGCGCGCAATCAGGTCGTCGTCATCGCTTCGACAGATCCGAATTCAGGCGCGACTCGTAGCACGACAACCTCATACTGTGAGGCCATAGATGTTACGGCTAATATCTGTCCCAAGGTGGGTTTGGTCAAGTCGACGGACGGCCCTCGCTCTGATGTTGCTGACACAACACGTTTTGAGTACAGGATGACGGATGATCCGAATTGTTCGGTTACTCCCGCGATCTGTTCATATCGAAAGGGTGATTTGTGGCGAGCGACTAATGCGATGGGTCACGTTGTCGAGATTTTGCGGCGTGATGGTAGCGGACGATTGCTGTCGCAGCGTGACGCAAATGGCGTTGTGACTGATTTCGAGTATGACCCGCGCGGGCGATTGCTGGCAAACAAAGTACGGGGCACCGACGACGGAAGTGAGGCCGACGACCGCGTCGGGAGATTCGAGTACGGTCCGAACGGCGCACGGTCCAAGGCCATATATCCCGACGGAACGGTGATACGCTATTTTTACGATCCAGCAAATCGTCTGGCCAGTATCAAAGACGGCGCAGATAACGTGCTGTCTTATGTGTTGGACGAGAGTGGTCGTCGAGTGCGCGAAGAGATCAAAGATGCCTCGGGTGTCTCGATGTGGCATGCCTCGCGTACGTTCAATACGCTTGGTCAGCTTGCAGAAGGCAGAAACGCTTACGAGAATGCGACGAGTTTTACGTATGACAAGGAAGGGAATCAGAATTTGGTGACGGATGCGCTCGGTCGCGTCGCGGATTACGATTATGACGCACATGGCCGACTTCTTCGCATGGTGCTTGATAAGAGCGGCATCGCGGCAGGTACGTCGTACCACTACGATGCGCTCGATAATTTGACTGAAGTCATCGATCCAAGCGGGCTCGTGACAAACTATACCTACAATGCCTTCGGGGAGGTGATGGAGCAGTACAGTCCAGACACTGGGAATCAGCGGTTTACCTACGACGGTGCTGGCAACTTGCGGACAAAAACAGATGCGCGGGGCATCGTGACCACTTATGCCTATGATGCCTTGAATAGAATGACGGGCGTGTCATATCCGAGTTCGGGCAAGAACGAAACATATGCCTACGACGAGGCGCATCCGGATTGTCTCATTGGAGAGAGATTCGCCAAGGGACGTGTTGGTGTGATGACTGATGCCAGCGGCAAAACGGGCTACTGCTACGACCGCTATGGCAACCTCACCCGAAAATTGCAGATGACACAGGGACGCACGTATGTCCTGCGCTATCTGCACACTGATCCGAAGGGGCGTCTGCCCGGGCAGGATTACCTCCTGCAGAATCCGCCGCCGGGCAATCAGATGATCGGTTGGACCTATCCGGATGGTGTTGGTGTGCGTATCGTGCGCGATGCGCTGGGGCGCTCTTCCGGGCTGAATGTGACGCTGGCCAATGGGCAGACCAAGATTCTGCTCAATGGCGCTTCCTACTACCCATTCGGGCCTGTGGCACGATGGACGTTTGGAAACGGCCGCGTGCTGCGTCGGTCGGTGAACGAGAACTATCAGCCCGGCTTCGTCGAGGACACATCGAGCGGTGGGATCAACGAAGGGTATTGGTTCAATGCCGTCGGCAATCTCGAATCGCTGCAGTATGCGAATCAGGCCGCACCTTCACGGCGACGCTATTCCTACGACGGGCTCAACCGCCTGACTCATGTCCGCAATGGTGCGGCCGACGCGGTGCTACAGGAATACGCTTACGACGCAATCGGAAATCGAACCAAGAAGCTAGAAAGCGGAGTCGAGACTACCTATGCGTATGCACCCGCGCGTCACCACCTGACCCAAGTAGGAGCGCAAGGCCGGAGCTACGACGATTCAGGCAATACGACGCGAATTGAGATGACGCCGACCAGCGGCGGAGGTGGCGAGGACTATCCACCCGGTGGTGGAGACCCGGGTCCCGATCCGGTCAATCCGCCTCCAGTCGAGACTCAGAGCATGCGATCCGCTTCCTTCTCGGCTGCGGCTACGCCCAATGTCCGTGAGTTCGAGTACGACGATACGAATCGCATGCGTGTAGTAAAGCACGACGGTTTGGTCGCGATGAATTACCTCTATAACGGCATCGGGGAGCGGGTCTATAGGACTGGAACGACAGGTACAGTTGCGTCTGTCTACGATCAGGCGGGCCACTGGATCGGAGATTATGGGATCAATGGCGATCCCATCCAACAAGTCATCTGGCTGGACGATCTTCCGGTCGGTCTGCTGGTCGGTGCTGGTGCGAGCCAGAAGCTGTTCTACATCGAAGCCGACGCCCTCGGCACTCCGCGAGTAGTCATCGATCCGGATCGCAATGTCGCGGTCTGGCGTTGGGATCTGGCGGGAGAGGCCTTCGGTGACAGCGTACCGAATGAAGATGTGGACAATGACGGCCTCGCGTTCGTATTCGATATGCGCTTTCAAGGTCAGCGCTATGACAGCGCGACTGGCATGAGCTATAACTACATGCGAGATTATGATGCCGAGACTGGCCGCTATGCGCAGTCTGATCCGATTGGATTGGCGGGTGGCATCAGCACTTACGGTTATGTGTCGGGTCGTCCGATGAATCTGATTGACCGTTACGGGATGGATGGAACGTGCCCTGTCGTACCCTCATACAATCCGTCGTTCTGGAATTCGGAAAGCGTTCAGAGTACGAACAACTGCTATAGCTATGCATGGGACAGGCCTGAAAGTTTGCCCGGTCAGAGGATGAGGGGAAAGAATTGTCGGCCTCAGCCCGGCGGATTCAAATGCAACGACACAATGGAAGACCGCAGTACATGTCAAAAGATTATTTCCCAATCAATCCGAGACGGAATGAAACGGGCAAGGAATGGGCAATGCTCGCCATGCATGAGGAAAGTATTTCTCGTGATGGGAAACAACCGCGATGGGAACGTGGACTACCATTGGTACCGTCAGGATGCTGATGGTACTTGGTCGCACAAGCCCGGCCTGAGCACTGTGACCAATCTGGATGCCTCGGGTCAGCCTATCTCAGATCCAGAATTGGCGGATCGAAACAATATTCCACGCAATCCCAAGGATGGATATAACTACAATAGAAAGTGCGGGTATCTATGTGTTCCAATGTGATAGATAACGTGAAAATTAAGGAGGTCTGTATGAGATTTGCTCAGTCACTGATTCTCTCATTGATGCTCGTCTTGCCGGGGTTGCTTATCGCAGGGGAACGAGAAATTCCAGACAGCTTCAAGACACTAGAGGAATTGCGTTCATTCGTTGATGAGCGCAAAGGCTACGGTATTCCGCAGGCGGTAGATTTTGATTTGGCTGGCCTGCGTCTCTACGTGGCAATCAATAGCCCTGGATCGGGTAGTCCTGCCGCTCGCTCATATGCTTATTTTTTGAGTCGAGGAACGGGCACGTGGAAACTGATTGACACTTACTGGTTTGACAGGGGTGGTGTTCCCTCCTATGTGTACGTCGACAATAATGAGAACGAACTCATTTTTGTCAGCTATGAAGGGAAGGTGATTCGTCGATTGAAATTGAAAGATTACGATTTCAAGTAGCCGTAGCTAATGCTGTTGAAAAAAATGCCGGGCAATTGCCCGGCATTTTTTATGTTGTCACGAAAATCTCTATCCACGAGAATCTCTAAATGGTGAGTGTCTGAGGGGCGGGATGGCGCTGTCATCCTGCCCTGTCGGGCTTTTCGTCTTCGAGATAGTGAGCCCAAATTGTCATAAGCTCTCGTCGCTTGTCGAGCAAATGGCCCCGTCGATACGCGGCTTCCGCCTTGTTCTTGATAATATGGGCGAGCGCCATTTCGGCGACTTCATGTGCCGTGCTCGTTGTCTCTGAGCACCAATCCCTGAATGTGGATCGGAAGCCATGCACGGTATAGGGTTGACCCAGTCCGCGCGGTGGTTCGCGCTGCAATAAGTAGAGCATCGCGTTTTCTGACAGGTCGAACGGTGGCTTGTCTTTGGGCAATCGCTCCAGGATATCGATAGCTTCCGGAACCAATGGGACCACATGCTCGCGTTCCGCTTTCATCCGCTGCGCCGGGATTGTCCAAAGACCCGCATCCAGATCGAACTCGCCCCAAACAGCGCCAAGCACCTCGTTGGTTCGGGCAGCGGTGAGGATGGTGAATCGCAGCGCCAAGCGGGCAGGGCTGTTGCGTTCGCGCAGCCGGATCATGAACGCCGGGACATCGGCGTATGGCATCGCTTTGAAGTGTTCGACCTTGGCAACTTTCGATGGCTTGGGTAGCAGCGCATCGAGGTGCCCACGCCAGCGGGCCGGGTTTTCTCCCATGACATGTCCGGCGACTTTCTCGGCGCTCCAGACCCGTTCGATCCGGCTCCGTACCTTTGTCGCCGTTTCCGTCTTGATTGTCCAGATATCCCGAAGCAGCTTGATGACATGGGCGGTATTGAGATCCCGGACTGGAAGATTGGCGGCGGGGCCGTAGTCAGTCAGCGACTGCTGCCAATTGATGGCCTGTGTGTCCGAGCGCCAGCCAGGGCGCTGGGATTCGATGAAGTCGGCGACTGCGGAACCCCACAGGCGGACCTCCGACGACTGGCGCACTTTCCGTTGCTCAATAGGGTCAAGTCCCTCTATCAGCATGCGCCGGGCATCGGTCGCATGTTGCCGCGCTTCGGCGAGGCCATAGGCGCGCGTGGAGCCAAGCCCCATTTCCCGTGTCCTACGATGGCGCGTGTAGCGAAATACCCAGGACTTCGCGGTAGAGGAGGTGACCTGCAGGTACAGTCCCCCTCCATCCGCGTGATAGCCTGATTTGCTGGTTTTCGTGACGAAACGAGCGCTGAGACGATTGATTCCGCGAGCCATATCTACCCTCCTATTTACCCATGTTAGTACATGGATTCAGATGGACTGAGGCGGATATGGTTGGAGAAAACCCTATATCAATCAATGGCTTTTGGAGGTGTCCGGAATGCTGCGGAGTGTCGTAGCGCCTATTTCCGGCACCAGATCAAGCAGTTACGTGGTCATGGCAGCTCCCAACGAGTCGCCACAAGCAAAAGCCCCCGAGTCCGGGGGCTTTTTGTTTTTCGGGCAACCATTACTGTAATGGCTGTGAAGCCGTCGTGAGAATGCCCATCGCGACGATGCCCGCTACTTGCGTCGCGGGCATCGTTTGTCACATTGCATTGCTGAGGCTGGTTTTTGTTCCGCTACTTCGCCGCGCAGCCGGCGCTATATCAGTTGCGCGACTGGAGTTTCGACAGCAGCCGCAGCAGTTCCAGATAAAGCCAGACGAGCGTGACCATCAGGCCGAACGCGCCGTACCACTCCATGTATTTGGGGGCGCGGGCTTCGACGCCTTGTTCGATGAAATCGAAGTCCAGTACCAGGTTGAGCGAAGCGATGACGACCACAACCAAGCTGAAGCCGATACCGATCAGCCCGGATTCGTGGATATACGGGATATGGATGCCGAAAAAGCCGAGCACCATCGTGGCCATGTATATCAGGAAGATGCCGCCAGTGGCGGCGGCGACGCCGAGTTTGAAGTTTTCCGTCGCCCGGATCAGGCCAGAGCGGTAGGCGAAGAGCAGCGCGAATGTGATGCCGAAGGTCAGCATCACCGCCTGCAGCACAATCCCCTGGAATTTCGCGTTGTAGATCGCGGAGATGGCGCCGAGGCAAAAGCCTTCCACCAGCGCATACAACGGTGCGGTGACCGGAGACCATTCCTTTTTGAAGGTCGTCACCATGGCCAGGACGAAGCCGCCGATGCAGCCGCCCCACAGGTAGACCATCGCTCCCGGCGCAACTTCGCCCGATGGCGTCATGGTCTGCGACCAGGCATAGGCTGCGGTCATGATCGTCAAGAGCAGGAGGAAGCCGGTCTTGTTGACGGTCCCGTTGAGTGTCATCGTGCCGCTGTCGTTGCTGACGACGCTGCCGCTGCTGAGGTCGAGGAAGGTGGAATCCTTCAGGACGGGGTTGCCACTACGCATGTGTTCTCCTTCGGAAGACGTCTGGCGTCTGCGGAATTTGGGGATAAAGATGAAGCATACCTGCAGTGATCGTCAGTGTGCGCGTTGACAGCGCCCCCAAGGCTTCGGACAATAGACAGCTGGCTTGGATCAGGCGGGTTGTTGGTTCCGGCCTCCGCTCATCGGCGGGGTATAGCGCAGTCTGGTAGCGCGCCTGCTTTGGGAGCAGGATGTCGGGGGTTCGAATCCCTCTACCCCGACCAATCCGGTTCTTCTTGGTGTGTTCTGCTTCGTCCGGCCGGCTATCATGCGCACACGCGCCCGTAGCTCAACCGGATAGAGCACCGGCCTTCTAAGCCGGCGGTTGCAGGTTCGAGTCCTGCCGGGCGCGCCAAGTCGTGTTGGAAAAGCGGTAAAGGCTCGGCAGGATGCGCGGGCAGCGGAAGCCTCGGAGGTTATTCCGCAAAGTTTCAGTGGTGGATGTAGCTCAGTTGGTTAGAGCACCGGATTGTGATTCCGGGGGTCGCGGGTTCAAATCCCGTCTTCCACCCCATTAGTTTTTGTTACACTAGCTTCATCGGGCCGTTAGCTCAGTTGGTAGAGCAGTTGACTCTTAATCAATAGGTCCAAGGTTCGAATCCTTGACGGCCCACCAGTTTCACCAACGCCCGGCTTGCGCCGGGCGTTTTGGTTTGGTTTTCTCGGTTATTGCAGGCAAACGGTTTCGAGCGAAAGTGGCGGAATTGGTAGACGCCCTGGATTTAGGTTCCAGTGACCGAAAGGTCGTGCGGGTTCGAGTCCCGCCTTTCGCACCACCCATGTGCAGGGTCAGACTGCGGCATGTCCGGATGATCGATCGTGGAAGGCACGCCAAAGTTTGGGCCTCAAGTGCGCATCGTCGGGTGAAATTGATTGTGCCGCCGCCATTTATGAATGCGTGGTCCTGTGCTGCGGGGACGCACGCCGCATTGTTGCCCTAGCGTCCGGAGCCGGAATCGGCCAAACTACCGCGTTCAGCTGGGATGAGCTGCTTCGGGCGAGCCCCGACTCGCCGCTTTTCTGTTCCCCGGCCCTTCACCACCTATCACTTCATTCATGGAGCCGCGGGCGAGAACGCGGCAGCAGGAGTTGTCACCAATGCAAGTTTCAGTCGAATCCGTGGGCAACCTTGAGCGCCGCATGACCCTGCGCGTGCCTGCCGAGAATGTCGAGAGTCAGATCGGTGGCCGCCTGCGCGAACTCGCGCGTACTGCCAACCTCAAGGGTTTCCGCCCGGGCAAAGTGCCGGCTAAAGTCATCGAACAGCGTTACGGTGCCCAGATCCGGAGTGAGGTCGTCGACGATCTGCTCCAGAAGGGCTTCGATCAGGGCGTTCGCGAGAATGAACTACGTCTCGCTGGAGCGCCGCGCATCGAGCCGTCCGACGAAGCGGCCGAAGGTGAGATCGCCTTCGTCGCCACGTTCGAAATCGTGCCGGACTTCGGTGAAATCGATGTTGCCGCACTGCAGGTGATGCGCAACACCGCGGAAGTGACCGAAGACGATATCGATCGCATGATCGAAAACCTCCGTCTGCAGCGTCGCAGCTGGACGCTGGTCAACCGCGCGGCACAGGCCGGCGACGCAGCCGATGTCGAAACCTGGTCGATGATCGATGGCGAGCGCGTGCCGGCCGAGGGCGCGGAACGCGGCGTGACCATGATCGGTTCCGGTGCGATGTTCCCCGCAATCGAGAATGCCCTCGTCGGCATGATGGCAGGGGAAGAAAAGTCGCTCAACGTCGATTTCCCCGAGGACTGGCGTGTGCCGCAGTTGGCGGGCAAGCAGGCTGAAGTCCACGTCAAGATCGAGCAGGTTTCCGAGCCGGTGTTGCCCGAAGTGGATGCCGAATTCATCAAGAGCTTTGGCGTCCGGTCAGCCGAAATGCCGCAGTTCCGCGCCGAAATCCGCAACAACCTCGAGCGTGAGCTCAAGGGCGCGCTGATGAGCAGACTGCGCCGCGAGGTTGGCGAACAGCTCATTGCGGCCTATGCGCATATCGAAATGCCTTCTCGTGTAGTCGAGAACGAAGCCCGCGGAATGGTCGCCCAGACGGTCGAGCAGGCGCGTCGCCAGGGCCGCGAGATCGAAGCACCGGCCGATGCATGGCGCGAATTCCTTGAGCCGGCGCGCAAGCGCGTCACGGTTGCGCTGCTGGTCGGCGAGATCGCACGTCGCAACGAGATGACGCTCGACCCGAAGCGTCTGAACGAAACGCTGCGTCTTATTGCATCGACCTACGAAGAGCCGCAACAGGTCATTGATTTGTACCGCAACGATCGCCAGCTTATGGCTAGCCTGCAAAATCGCGTGATGGAAGAGCAGGTCATCGACTGGATTGCAGAGCGTGCCACGCATACCGACGTGCCGCTCAGCTTCCAGGAAGCGATCACCCCGCAGCAGTAAGCGGTCCCCCGCAAGAGCCTGCGCGTCCGCGCCCGGGTTTCCAGAAAACAGGTGTTGTGACGCATGAACAGCCTTGAGACAAAAGCCCTGAACCTCGTGCCGATGGTGGTCGAACAGACCAGCCGTGGCGAACGCGCCTACGACATCTATTCGCGACTGCTGAAAGAACGCGTCATCTTCCTCGTCGGCGGCATCGACGATTACATGGCAAATGTCATCGTCGCTCAGCTTCTGTTTCTCGAAGCGGAGAACCCCGAGAAGGACATCAGTCTGTACATCAATTCGCCGGGTGGCGTTGTTACGTCCGGCATGGCGATTTACGACACGATGCAGTTCATCAAGCCTGATGTCAGCACGATCTGTGTCGGTCAGGCCGCAAGTATGGGCGCGCTGTTGCTCACCGCTGGTGCCAAAGGCAAACGTTATGCGCTGCCGAACTCACGGGTCATGATCCATCAACCGCTGGGCGGTTTTCAGGGTCAGGCGACCGATATCGATATCCACGCCCGTGAGATCCTGTCGATGCGTCAACGTCTGAACGAGATCCTCGCGCATCACACCGGGCAGGCGATCGACACCATCGCCCGTGACACCGAACGCGACAATTTCAAGAGCGCAGAAGCCTCGCGGGACTATGGTCTGGTGGACCACGTCCTCGAGCGTCGCCCGGAAGATTCGATTCAGCCGGCTTAAGTTACTGATTTAAATGAAGGTCCGGGATCCTGCCGCTGCACGCTTGCGACAAAGGGCCCGGATGCTATCCTCCAGACATCCAGCGCAGATATCGACAGCAGCATGAGCGAAGACCGGCAAGGCCGCAGTGGCGACAGCAACAAGATCCTGTATTGCTCCTTCTGCGGGAAAAGCCAGCATGAAGTCCGCAAATTGATTGCGGGCCCCAGCGTGTTCATTTGTGACGAATGCGTCGAGCTGTGCAATGACATCATCCGCGAGGAACTAGAGGAGAAAGCGCAGGCGACCCGCAGTCATCTGCCGAAGCCGAAGGAAATCCTTGAGGTTCTCGATCAGTATGTGATCGGCCAGGCGCGTGCGAAGAAGACCCTCGCAGTGGCGGTCTACAACCACTACAAACGGATCGAGAGCCGTCAAAAGAACGACGACATCGAGCTGGCCAAGTCGAACATTCTGTTGATCGGGCCGACCGGCTCGGGCAAGACGCTGCTGGCGGAAACGCTGGCGCGTCTGCTGAATGTACCATTCACCATCGCCGATGCCACTACGCTCACGGAAGCGGGTTATGTTGGCGAGGATGTCGAAAACATCATCCAGAAGTTGCTTCAGAAGTGCGACTACGATGTCGACAAGGCGCAGCAGGGCATTGTTTACATCGACGAAATCGACAAGATCTCGCGGAAGAGCGAGAACCCGTCGATCACGCGCGATGTGTCCGGTGAAGGCGTGCAGCAGGCGCTGTTGAAGTTGATCGAAGGCACCGTCGCCAGCGTGCCGCCGCAGGGTGGACGCAAGCACCCGCAGCAGGAATTCCTGCAGGTCGATACCCGAAATATCCTGTTCATTGTCGGTGGCGCATTTGCCGGCTTGGACAAGATCATCCAGCAGCGCAGTACCGAAGCGGGTGGTATCGGCTTCGGTGCCAAGCTCAAGAGCTCCGAGCGCAAGGCCGATGTCAGCAAGGTGTTGTTCGATGTCGAACCCGAAGATCTGATCAAATTCGGCCTGATTCCTGAATTCGTTGGCCGCCTGCCGGTTGTCGCTACATTGGAAGAGCTTGATGAGGCCGCACTCATCAAAATCCTGACAGAGCCGAAAAACGCCATCAGCAAACAGTTCAAGAAACTGTTCGAGATGGAAGGCGTGGAATTGGAATTCCGCCAGGATGCGCTCTCGGCGATCGCGCGCAAAGCGCTCAAGCGCAGGACCGGCGCGCGTGGCCTGAGGACCATCGTCGAATCGGTATTGCTCGACACGATGTATGACCTGCCATCGCAGGAGAATGTCAGCAAAGTGGTTGTCGACGAATCCGTGATCGAACACAAATCGGAGCCTTACCTGATCTACCAGACGCCGCCGAACAAGGTCGCTTCAGCAGAGTAAAGGCTCAACGGCCCACGCGGTTCGTGGGCAGTGGACAGGTTAACGAACGGGTGTTCCGGCTTTGTCGGGATGCCCGTTTCCATGTGTGTGCCCCGCATCCAAACCGTGATCAATTCCCGTGTGCATTTCGCTCAGACATTCGCTTGGCGGTGCGCGCTTGCATCCTTTCGTAGCAACCCCCATAACGGGAACATGGTTGTCGTGTCGCTGAACGCATCGACCGAATCTTTCCCGGAGCCCCCCATGACCGACCTTTCCGCCAATCTCTTACCTGAACTGCCCGTCTTGCCCCTGCGAGACGTTGTCGTGTTTCCGAGCATGGTGATTCCGCTTTTTGTCGGTCGCGAAAAATCGATCAAGGCGCTCGATCAGGCGATGGATCAGGACAAACGTATTCTGCTGGTCGCGCAGAAGTCGCCCGAGACTGACGACCCTGCCGCAGCTGACCTCTTCGAGATCGGCGCGCTTGCGCAAGTGTTGCAACTGCTGAAACTGCCGGATGGCACCATCAAGGTATTGGTGGAAGGTGTTTCGCGCGTACGTTTGAAGGACGTGCGCGAAGTGGATGGCGCACTCGCGGGCCATGCGGAGATCCTCGAGTCCGCAGAACAGCGCGAACCGCGAGAACTCGAAGCCATCGTGCGCTCGTTGATGGGGTTGTTTGAGCAATACATCAAGACCAACCGGAAGCTTCCACCGGAATTGATGCAAACACTGTCCGGCATTGATGAGCCCAATCGTCTTGCGGACACCATTTCCGCGCATTTGGGCGTACGCCTCGCTGAAAAGCAGCGCCTGCTCGAAGCGGTCGATGTCGCGCAGCGGCTCGAACTGCTGGTCGGTTTGGTCGATGGCGAGATCGACGTCCAACAGCTCGAAAAGCGCATCCGTGGTCGTGTCAAATCGCAGATGGAGAAAAGCCAGCGCGAGTACTACCTCAACGAGCAGATGAAAGCGATCCAGAAGGAACTGGGCGAGCTTGATGAAACGCCGAACGATATCGATGAGCTGACCCGCAAGATTGCCGAAGCGGGCATGCCGAAAGCGGTCGAAGCCAAGGCCAAATCCGAGCTCAACAAGCTCAAGCAGATGTCGCCGATGTCTGCTGAAGCTGCAGTCGTGCGCAACTATCTCGACTGGTTGCTGGGCGTGCCGTGGAAGAAACGCACCAAGATCCGCAAGGATTTGAAGGTCGCTCAGGAAACGCTCGACGCTGATCATTACGGGCTCGAAAAGGTCAAGGAACGGATCCTGGAATATCTCGCCGTGCAGACACGGGTGAGGCAGATGAAGGGCGCGATCCTGTGCCTGGTCGGCCCGCCGGGCGTTGGCAAGACATCGCTCGGGCAGAGCATCGCGAAGGCGACGAACCGCAAGTTCGTGCGCATGTCGCTGGGTGGTGTGCGTGACGAAGCCGAGATCCGCGGCCATCGCCGTACCTATGTTGGCTCGATGCCGGGTCGAATCGTCCAGAATCTCAACAAGATCGGCAGCAAGAACCCGCTGTTCGTGCTCGATGAGATCGACAAGATGTCGATGGATTTCCGAGGTGATCCTTCTGCAGCACTCCTCGAAGTCCTCGACCCGGAGCAGAATCATTCCTTCAACGATCACTACCTGGAAGTTGATCTCGACTTGTCCGAAGTGATGTTCGTCGCGACATCGAACTCGCTGAATATTCCGGGGCCGTTGCTCGATCGCATGGAAGTGATCCGTATTCCCGGTTACACCGAGGAGGAAAAACTCAATATCGCCGAGCGTTATCTGTTCAAGAAACAGCTGAAAGCGAATGGATTGAAACCGGCCGAGCTGAAGATCTCGGAGGATGCAGTCCGTGACATCATCCGCTACTACACGCGTGAATCCGGTGTGCGTAACCTGGAACGCGAAATTTCGAAGATCTGTCGAAAGGTCGTGAAGGAAATCGCTTTGGCGGGCCCGCAGAAATCGAGCAAGAGCACGAAGGGCGTCAGTGTTACTTCGAAAAATCTCGACAAATATCTGGGAGTACGCCGCTTCGATTTTGGCCGAGCCGAAAACGAGAACGAGATCGGCATGGTCACCGGACTGGCGTGGACCGAGGTCGGCGGCGATTTGCTGCAGATCGAATGCACGCTGATGCCGGGCAAGGGGCAGTTGATTCTCACCGGGCAGCTCGGCGATGTGATGAAGGAGTCCGCGTCGGCTGCGCTTTCTGTGGTACGCGCTCGCACCGAGCGACTCGGCATCGATGTCGATTTCCTGCAAAAGCTCGATGTGCATTTACATGTTCCGGATGGCGCGACACCGAAAGACGGTCCGAGCGCGGGCGTAGCGATGACGACTGCACTCGTCTCGGCGTTGACCAAAGTTCCGGTGCGAGCAGATGTGGCGATGACCGGGGAAATCACGCTGCGTGGCAAGGTGACTGCGATCGGCGGGCTCAAGGAAAAACTGCTGGCGGCACTGCGCGGCGGTATTCGAACGGTGCTGATTCCGGAAGAGAACCGAAAGGATCTCGCTGACATCCCGAAGACCGTGACTGATCAGATCGATATCGTACCGGTACGCTGGATCGACGAAGTTCTGGATCTTGCGCTCGCGCATCCCATCGCCCCCTCACGTGCGAAGGCGGCAACGCCTCCGGTCGCGCGCAAGGCGGGCAAGTCTAGTGCCACGAGCCGACGCGAAGAACGCAAACACTGAGTGGTTTTCTCTCATTCCGGAAATGCGGTTGTCGATAAGTGACTTGTTGTGGTTTTATCGGCGTTTTTGCGTGTTTTCGAGGCTTTTTCAGTTGCGCGTGGTCAATCCCACTGGTATAACGGGTCGCCTGTCGATGCTGAAATGTCCGAGTCGTTTTGGCTGCGGAACGTGCGGCTCTCGTTCACTTCGCGATACGAGTGTCAGCCTATAATTCTCAACTTCTCTATGGGAGTCATGATATGAACAAAGCCGAGCTTATCGACGCGATCGCGGGAACCGCAGAGCTTTCCAAGGCCGATGCTGGTCGCGCGCTCGATGCCACTGTCGCTGCCATCACCAAGGCATTGCAAAAGGGCGACAGCGTGGCCGTGATTGGTTTCGGCTCATTCGTCGTTCGCGAACGCGCTGCCCGTACCGGCCGCAATCCGAAGACAGGCGAAGAGATCAAGATCGCAGCTTCAAAAAATCCGGTCTTCAAGGCTGGTAAAGCGCTGAAGGATGCCGTAAACTAATCGGCTCTTCCCGTTGGGGTGCTTAGCTCAGCGGTAGAGCGTCTCCTTTACACGGAGAGGGTCGGGGGTTCGAAACCCTCAGCACCCACCAAGGGCGCAAAAGTAATCGAAAGGTATTCCGTTCGGTCACTAATCTGCGGTAAAATGCGCAGCCAAATTTGCATCAAGCGTTTTAGAGTTTCACAGCGGAGTGGTAGTTCAGTCGGTTAGAATGCTGGCCTGTCACGCCGGAGGTCGCGGGTTCGAGTCCCGTCCACTCCGCCATTTTTTTTGAGTTTGTTCCTATCGTAAAGGTAGGAGCCAAAAGGCACCGGAAACGGTGCCTTTGTTGTTTTGGCGATCTGCAATTCGGCCTTTGCTGCCAGTTTCTTTCGATCCCTGTGCCCAAGGGGCTGCCGCGGAAGCTCGCACGGGCTACACTAAGCGGCTCCTCTTTCAGCAATGATCGCCAATGTTGCAGGCCTTACGTGAAAAATCCTCTGGCTGGGTCGCCACCCTGATTCTCGGGCTGTTGACGGTTCCGTTCGCCTTTTTCGGCATGGAGCAGTATCTCTTCCAGCGCAACGAGACATTCGCCGCCAAGATCGAAGCTCCTCCCGTGTGGTGGCCCGCTGCGCCGGACTGGTGGCTGGTGCGCAAGGCGCTCTGGCAGAAGGACGAGATCAGTGCCGATGATTTCCGAAGCGCATTTGAGCGCGTCCGTCAGAATCAGCGTCAAGCCGCAGGTGAAAACTTCAACGTCCGTGAATTCGAGAGCATCGACAACAAACGTCGAATTCTCGATTTGCTGGTCGATGAGCGAGTCATGCGGATGTCCACTACCCGTGAGGGCTACGTGGTCGGTGATGCGTTGTTGCGCAAAACCATCGAGTCGATGCAGGAGTTCCAGGTCGATGGCAAGTTCGATGTGCAGCGCTATCGTCTGATGCTGGCCTCCGGTTCGCCGCCGCAGACGCCGACGCAATTCGATCGGCAGATGCGCGATGAGATCGAGAAACGGCTACTTGCTGCGCAATTGCAGTCGTCGGCCTTCGTGACCAATTCGGATGGATTGCGTCTAATTGCGCTGCTCAGCGAAAAGCGCGATGTGTCCTATGCCGTTTTGCCACCGCCTTCCGAGAACAGTACGCCTGTCGCTGCAGCCGATATCGCAAGTTGGTACAAAGCCCACCCGGACGATTTCCGGTCGCCTGAGCAAGTGACCATCGAATATGTCGAAATTGATGCCGCAGCGTTGACGCCATCGGAAGTGGCGGATGAGCGCAGCCTTCGTGATCGTTACGAACAGGAAAAAGTGCGTTTTGTCGAACCCGAGCAGCGGCTCACATCGCATATCCTGGTGAAGGTGGATGCGGGCGCCGATGCCGCCACGCAGAAGGCCGCTGAAGCGAAGGCCCAGGACCTGCTGAAGCAGGCGAAGGCAGGTGCCGATTTTGCTTCCCTCGCGCGTGCGAATTCCGATGACGCTGGCTCCAAGGCCAGCGGTGGCGATCTTGGTTGGATCACCAAGAATGGTCAGATGGTCAAGCCGTTCGAGGATGCGGTTTTCGCTACGGATACAGGTACGATTTCCGGCCCTGTGAAGAGCGATTTCGGCTGGCATATCATCCAGGTGCGTGATCTGAAGGCCGGTAGAGAGATGCCCTTCGATCAAGCGCGCCCTGAATTGGAACGGCTGCTTGCCGAATCTGCCAAGGAGCGCGCTTACAACGACCTGACCGGCAAGCTGGTCGATGAGATCCTCAAGAGTCCGACGTCGCTTGCACCCGCAGCGCGAGTCGCGAATCTGCAGGTACAGAAGCTGGGGCCGTTTGCACGTGGTCAGGCGACGGGCATCGCGGCCAATCCGGCAGTGCTGCGCGCTGCATTTTCCGATGATCTCAAGCAGAACCGCATCGTCAGCGATCCGATCGAAATCTCCCAGAATCACAGCGTATTGATCCGTGTCGTTGACCACACGCCGGAACGCGTACAGCCGTTGGATCAGGTCGGTGCACAGGTGGTCGCCGCCGTGCGTGCCGATCGTGCCCGCAAGGCAGCTGAAGCCGAAGCAGAAGCGGTGCTTGCACGCATGAAGAAGGGTGAGTCGCTGGCCAAGATCGCCGAAGAAAAGAAATGGGTCGTCGCCAACATGCCGGGAATTCCGCGCGGAGCGCCCACGCCGGATCAGATTGCCAACGAGGCCTATTTTCAGGTGCCAGCACCTGCTCCGGGCAAAACATCTCCTGGCAAGACGCAGATGCAGAGCGGTCAGATGGTGGTGTTTGAAGTGAGCAAGGTCGCCCAGGGCAACAATGACGAGGTCACGCCTGAAATCCGTGCGGGTTTCCTGCGCGAGCTGGCGCCGCGGATTGGTCAGCAGGATGCTGAATCTGTTGGCAAAGCAGAGCGCAAGCGGATGAAGGTCGAAATCGCCGAAGAGAGACTCTGACGCTTCGGTTGCGATATCGGTTCTAAAGGCACCCGTCAAAAAGAAGCCCGGCATCGCCGGGCTTCTTTTTGACCACATGTTGGCCAACGATCATTCGTTCGGTGTTTCGTTGCCGATGCCCGTCATTCCGACGATGTTGTATCCGGAATCGACATACGTGATTTCACCAGTGACACCTGCGGCCAGATCCGAGCACAGAAACGCAGCGACGTTGCCGACATCTTCAATGGTGACCGTGCGTCGCAACGGCGCGCTCTGTTCGACGTGGCTGAGGATCTTGCGGAAACCGGCGATGCCGGCTGCGGCAAGGGTCTTGATCGGGCCGGCGGAGATCGCATTGACGCGCGTGCCCTCGGGGCCGAGGTTGTAGGCCAGATAGCGCACGGTTGATTCCAGGCTCGCCTTGGCGACGCCCATGACGTTGTAGCCGGCCAGGGCGCGCTCCGCGCCGAGGTAACTCAGGGTGAGGACCGAGCCCTTGCGGCCGGCCATCATCGGTCGCGCAGCCTTGGTCATGGCCGCCAGCGAATACGCCGAGATGTCGTGTGCGATCGCGAAGTTCTCGCGGGTCAGACCGTCGAGGAACTGGCCTGAAATCGCTTCACGTGGCGCGAAGGCGATCGCATGGATCAGGATGTCGAAACCATCCCAGTGCTTGCCGAGTTCGTCGAAACAGGCGGCGATCTGGGCGTCGTCGGTCACATCCAGCGGCAGCACGATGTTGGAGCCGTATTCTGCAGCCGCGCTTTCGACGCGCGATTTCAGTTTTTCGTTCTGGTAGGTGAATGCCAGTTCCGCGCCCTCGCGGTGCATGGCTTCGGCGATGCCGGACGCGATTGAGCGTTCGCTGGCGATGCCGGTGATGAGAGCGCGTTTGCCTTGCAGAAAACCCATGGGTCGTCTCGCGTATTTTTGGGGGGGGTAAGTGTGCCATGCGTGGGCGGCCATCGGCTGCCGTATGGTTGTTCGCTTGCTGTCAGCCTTGGAACCCGTCTTTCCAGCGCCGCAATTCGGCGAATGTTTCCACCCGAGCAGTGGGAATGCGTTCGATGTGCGTGGCAACGGCATCCCGGACAGAGGATGTGTCGCAGCGCAGGAAAGGATTGGTCGCGTTTTCCAGCGCGATCGTGCTTGGCAGGCTCGGCTTGGACTGCGCCCGCAAGGCTTGCACGGCAGCGACCCGATCACGCAGCGCGGGGTTGTCCGGGTCGACCGTCAGCGCGAAGGCGGCATTGGCGAGCGTGTATTCGTGGGTGCAGCAGACCTGGGTGACGCCGGGCAGCGCTGCGAGACGATCGAGCGACGCCAGCATCTGCGCGGCGGTGCCTTCGAACAGACGGCCGCAGCCGAGACTGAACAGTGTGTCGCCACAGAAGATCAGCCCTTCCGTACTGGCTTGCTCATGGAAAGCGATATGGCTGCGCGTATGCCCGGGCACGTCCATCACATCGAAACGCCAGTCGCCTGCTGCGACACTGTCGCCATCGCCGACCCGGTGCGTGGCGATGGCGATGCGCGGGTCGTGCGGCGCATGGATATCGAGATCCGGCCAATGCTGCTTCAGCGTCGAAAGCCCGCCGATATGGTCGTCGTGGTGGTGGGTGATCAGCACCGCGAGCGGGCGCAGGCCGCTCTCCGCAGCAGCCAACACCGGGCCGGCGTCTCCGGGGTCCACGATCAGCATGCGGTTCTGGTTGTCGACCAGCGTCCAGATGTAGTTGTCGCTGAAGGCGGGCAGGGGCTGCAATCGCATGGCAGTAGAAGACCGTGATGGTGAAAGACCCCGGAGGGGGAGCAGCATTACAATGACACGATGCCTGCATTGTCCCAATCCGACCAGTACAACGCCGTGACGCAATGGTTCCTGCTCCCGGCCGGCCAGGCGGTTCTCGAAAGCGAGCACACCGTTGTTGCAGATGCGTTGGCGGCACATCCCGTGGTGGGCCTGCCATGGCTCTGGCTGACGCCGACGCCGAATGCCGAGCTCCCCGTAGGACGCGGTTTGTGTCTGAGCATGTCCGCCGAAGGCTGGCGGGGGCCGATCCGCTGCCAGGTTCCGTTGCCGCTCGCCAGCGAGTCGCTGGGCGCGGTGGTGCTGCAGCATGTGCTCGACCATCGCTGCGGTGACAGTCTGGCGATGATCGAAGAATGCGCGCGCCTGCTGGTCCCAGGCGGCAGATTGGCGATCCTGACCTTGAATCCGCTGTCGCCGTATCGATTGCGCTGGCGGGGGAGTGGTCAGTCCGGCCATGACCCTTCGACCTGGCGGCGGCTGATGTCGGATGCCGGGTTGACGCCTGAGCCCACGGCCCAGGGCGTCGGGCCGCAATGGACTGCCACCGCTTCGCCCAGTCTGCAGTCGGGCGCGGGCTTGCGAGCTGCTTATCTTCAGCGCGCCGAAAAACGTGCTTTTCCCATGACCCCGATGCGCCTGCGCAAGCCGTTGGCATTGTCCGATGGAGTATCCGCTGCTTGAACGCTGCTGTTTCGAAACAAGTCGAAGTTCACACCGATGGCGCCTGCCTCGGTAATCCCGGGCCCGGCGGTTGGGCGGCCCTGCTGCGTTTCAACCGGATCGAACGCGAGATTGCCGGTGGCGAAGTGCTCACCACCAATAACCGCATGGAGTTGATGGCGGCGATCATGGGCCTGGAGACGCTGACCGAGGCGTGCACGGTCACGCTGTACACCGATTCGCAATATGTCCGCCAGGGCATCACCGAATGGATGCCGAACTGGGTCCGTCGGGGGTGGAAAACGGCCGGCGGCGATCCGGTCAAGAATCGCGATCTGTGGGAGCGCCTCCATGCCGCGACACACCGGCATCGCATCGACTGGCGCTGGGTGAAAGGCCATTCCGGTGATCCCGATAACGAACGTGTCGACGATCTCGCCCGCCAGCAGGCCATCGTCTACAAGATGGAGGCGGTCCGCGCATGAGGCAGATCGTGCTCGACACCGAAACCACCGGTCTTGAGTGGAAAAAGGGTAACCGTGTGGTCGAAATCGGTTGCGTGGAACTGATGGAACGCCGACCCACCGGTCGGACCTATCAGCAATACATGCATCCCGACCGCGAATTCGAGCCCGGCGCGCAGGAAGTCACCGGGCTGACCCTGGAGTTTCTGGCCGACAAGCCGCGTTTCGCGGAGATCGCAGACGCTTTTCTCGATTTTGTCGATGGTGCAGAACTGATCATCCACAACGCGGCCTTCGACGTTGGATTCCTCGATAACGAGCTTTCGCTGCTCGGGCCGAAATACGGCCGCCTGCGTGATCGTGTCAGCGGCATCGAGGACTCTCTCGACATGGCGCGCAAGCGCTATCCAGGCCAGCGCAACTCGCTTGATGCGCTATGCAAACGGCTCGGTGTCGACAACGCGCATCGTCAATTGCATGGCGCACTGCTCGATGCCCAGCTGCTGGCGGAAGTCTATCTGGCGTTGACGTCGGGCCAGGGTGAGATCGGTTTCGGGCAGTTGCCCCCATCCGAAGAGAGCGATGCGCGCGTGTCTGCAGCCTTCGCCGCGACGTCGATGGACGCAGGTCCCCGTCCTCGGGTGCATGTCAGCGAAGAGGAGCTGACCATCCATATGGCCCGTCTCGCCACGATCCGGAAGAAGGCCGGTCGTTGCGTCTGGGATGTTGGTTGACGGGTGAGCCGCAGCGCACGGACAGGAAACACGAACGCCAGATACGAAAAAACCGCGAGATGATCGCGGTTTTTTCGTATCTGGTACCGGTGATAGGACTCGAACCTACACGACATTGCTGCCGGGGGATTTTGAATCCCCTGCGTCTACCATTCCGCCACACCGGCGCGGTCGACAAGTATAACGGAACGAAACGTCTCGGCACAGGTCCTGCAGGCGATTCGTGCGTGTGGCTCAGGCCGCCTTGTCCAACTGCAACTGCTTGCTGACATAGGTGTGCCAACCGTCCGTGCCTTCGGCGTTGAAGATGCCGCAACAGGTCATCGAGCGCTTGTAGACGTGAAGCGAAACCGCAGGGTCGGTGTCGCTGGGATTGCGGATGGTGTGGTACTCGTGTGGCGGGATCAGGCTGCCTGCAGAGCCGGTACCGGCAATCAAGGTGCCGACCGGAGTGAAATGGTAACGATCACCGGCGCGTTCCCTGAGGTCGTATTGGGTGATTTCGAGTTGGCCATGCCAGACGCCTTCGACGCACCAGAGGCCGGAGTGGTCGTGGATCGGCGTGCCCTGGCCCGGCCCCCAGGTCATGGCGATAACGCCATACCCGTATTGCGGGCTGACATAGAGTTCGCGACGGGCGTAGTGGCCTTCGACGGCTTCGAGCACGCACGGAGGCAGCTTGACGCTTTGTTCGCGCATCATCCGGCACAGCGAGCCGCGCAGCGACTCGACGACGGCGGCCTCGTCGCCCAGAACCACGGCGGCGTCGATGGATTCGATCAGATGTGCGCGGCCGGGAAAATCGAGCATGGTCATGATGAATTCCTATAACGGCATTCTGCCGGGTTATAAGGTCCAGTTTACCAGCCCGGGCAGGTCGCCGCAGGTGCGGTTGGCTGTGCATCACGCATGGTCGTGGCAGACCGCGACGCCGTGCGCCGCAGTCGTGCCATGGTTGCGGCTTCTACAGTGAATCCAGGAATCCGCGGACAGCGGGGCCGAAGCGGGCGATGTCGACCAGGAAGGCGTCGTGGCCTTGCGGCGACGGCAGTTGCAGGCACTGCGCGTCGGCGCCGCTGGCGAGCAGGCCGGCGGCGATTTCCTCCTGTTGTTGCAGGGGAAAGAGGATATCGGTGTGTACACCGATGGCGAGTGCGCGATTCACGCGGAGCTTCGACAGACCGTCTTCGCAACTGCAGTGATGCGACTCGCCGATATCGAACCAGTCCATCGAGCGGCTGAGGTAGAGGTAGCAGTTGGGGTCGAAGCGGCGCACGAAGCGGCGGGCATGGGCTTCCAGATAGCTTTCGACCTCGAATTCGAGCCCGAACGGGTCGTCGCCGAGGCGGCGGTCCGTGTCCAGTCGGACACGGCCGAAGCGGCCGTCCCACTCCAGCGCCGAACGATAGGTAATGACACCAAGCTTGCGCGCCATACGCATGCCGGCTTCCGGATAGACCTCTTCGTTGTAGTCGCCGTTGTTCCACTGCGGGTCGAGGCGGATCGCTTCGCGTTGCAGCGAGCGGATGGCGATCGAAAACGGCATTGCGCGCGCAGCACCGGAAATATTGATGTGGCCATGGGCGATGCCAGGGGCCCGTTGCAGCAACGACAGGGCGACCATGCCGCCCATCGAATTGCCGATCACGCAGGCGAGGCGTTCGATTCCGAAGCTGCGAACCACGTGCATGGAGGCGTCGGCCCCGTCTTCCACCGACAGATCGGGAAAGCTCAGGCGGTAGGTATCGCCGGTGGCGGGGTTGATGGAGGCTGGTCCGGTCGATCCTTTGCAACTCCCCAGCGAATTCACACAGATCACGAACCAGTGATCGGTATCGATGGGCTTGCCGGGGCCGAGCATCCCTTCCCACCAGCCCGGGTCGGGGTTCTCCGCGTGGCTTGCGGCGTGGGCATCCGGTGAGAGCCCGGTGAGGATGAGAATGGCGTTATCGGCGGCGGCGTTCAGCGTGCCCCAGGTCTCGTAAGCCATGCGCGCGCCGTGCAGCGCGCCGCCGCGCTTCATCGGGAATGGCGAGGGCAGATCGACGAAGCGTGTGCCGGGAGGTATGAATTCAGTCATGGCGGAAGTTTAGCCGTCGTTGGCGAACGGGTGGGTCTCGTCACCGCTGGCCGGTTGGTGTTCTCTGATGTCGTTGCCGCGCTGAGAGCTCAATTCCCGGTGCCGGCATCGGCCCAACTGAGAGCCGCGCGGACGGGGACGTGATCCGATCCGATGTCGGGGCCGCGAGTGTATTCGCTACCGCGCCAATGACGGCTCGCCAGGATATGGTCGATCGGAATGCCGATATTCCGAGATGGCCACGTCGGTAGGAGCCCGGTGGCCCGGCGCAAGCCGAAGCGCTGCACGCCGATCAGTGCGCTCGACCAAGGGGTGGCATTGAGATCACCGGCGAGAACGACCGGTGTGTTGGACGCATCGGTGTCTTTGGCGATCAGGCGCAGGAGGGCGTCGCGTTTGCCATGCCATTCCGGCGCGAGTGGCGGCATCGGATGTGCGGCAATGATGCGCAGCGGTCGTTCCTCGAAGCGCGTCCGTGCACTCAACACCTGCACCCCGTCGCTGTCGATGGATGGCCGGATATCGTCGAGCGGCAGCCGTGACACGATGCCGATCCCGAACGGTGATTGCTGCGGATACAACGCGCGGTACGGATAATCGTCATGCAATTGGCTTTGCAACGCCGTTGCGTATTCCGGCGTGAGCTCGGAAAGCACGACGAGATCCGCCGGCTGTGCACGCAGCCAGGCGATCAGCGGCGAAGGGTCGCGATTGCCTGCATGGACGTTCGCGGCAGAGATGATGAGCGTCGGTGCGCCATCGTCTGCTTGCGGCAATGGTGCGCTGGCGGTGAACCACGGCAGCAGTGCCAGCGGTACAGCCAGCAGCCACTGCCATGTGCGTGTGGCACACAACAAGCAAAGCACCAGCCACAGTGCCGCATAGAGCCATTGCCAATGCGCGGCAAGATCGAGCCCCCATGCGAGGGTGTGCGAAGACGGTGGCAGCAGGCGATTGAACACAGGCAGCAGCAGCGCCAACGAACACGGCAGCAACAGCCATCGGGCGATGCCGGCGAGTCGCCGCAGGCGATGCTGCGTAACGGTCATTCAGAGCCGATGATGAGTTCCACCGGCTGTTTCGCCGGCAATTGCACGCGCACCGGTTTGGATTCGAGGTCGCCGTCCTGACGCATGGGGGTTCCGCTTTCCGAGATGCGCGCGATCACCTCAACCTCCTTGAGCATCGACAATTTCGCCGTCGGCATCGGGCCGTCGCTGTCGTCCAGCGTGATGTTCAATGGCAGTTCGGACAGCGTGTGTTTTTCGACTGCAATCGGCATCGGAGGACCATCGGGCGCACGTGCGATGACGAAGACGGTCGCGTCGCCGCGCAGTCGCACGCGGGCGGCGAAGTCGGGGTCGAGCGTGACTTTCACCGTCAGTGCGTTCGCCGAGGGTGCTGCCACCGGCAACGGCGGCAGTGGTGGCAAACCGGCATCCTTGCGTGCCGAGTCGATTTCGGCGCGCAGAGTGTCTGCATTCGCGCTGTCGACACTCGCGAGCAGCGGTTCCCAGATCTTCGCGGCATCGGCAGGTTTGTTCTGCTGGCGTAGCGCGATGCCCAGGAACAGACGCGCACGCTGATGGTCCGGGTTGCTTTTCAGTGCGCGCTGCAAGAGTTCCTCTGCGCGGGCATCGAAACGATGTTCAGGATGCGCTTGTGCGCGGGCTTCAGCAGCGGCCGCAAGGAAGTTGGCATCGTCGGGCACGATTGCGATGACTTTCTCCCAGGCATCGCGCGCCTTGGTCGCTTGGCCGACCTTGGCATACGTGGTCGCGAGCATCACCCAGCCTTCATGATCGGGAAAGCTGCCGCTGCCGCGTTCAAGCTGCGCCAAGGCTTCTTCGATGGTGTCCGGACGATGGACCATGCTGGCATCCAGTGCGATCGGATTACCGACCAGACGGTAGATGCCCGCCGAGGCCAAAGTGAGGCCGACGATCAGGATCGCAGCCGAGCGTGGTCGTGCGCGCCACAGCGGGCGCAGCACCACGATGAAGACCAGCAGCGTCGCGAGCGCCACGACGAGGGTGAAGATCAGGGCAGCATTCATCGGCATCGTTTTCCGGACATCACCATTCCTGGGCGTCGTCGATTGGCGGTGGCGCGGTGCCGTCGCGGCGGAGCAGGCGCCAGACGACGACAGCGCCGCCGAGGACGAACAGCAGCGGACCGAACCACAGCAGCCAGGTCGTACCGCTGACGCGAGGCCTGTACAGCACGAATTCGCCATAACGCGCGACCAGGAAGTCGCGGATCTGCGCGTCACTGTTGCCTGCGCGCATCAATGCCAGCACTTCATGGCGCAGATCGACCGCGATCTGCGCGCTGGAGTCGGCGAGCGACTGGTTCTGGCACATCACGCAGCGCAGCTCGGACACCAGGTCATGGAAGCGCTGTTCTTCAGCGGTGTTCTGGAACGTCAGCGGCGTGGGATCGGAGGATTTCTGTGCGAACGCGGGCATCGTCGCGAACAGGAGCAGGGCCGCCATCAGGGCTGCGATCAGGTTGCGCATCATCGGCCGCGCTCCGCGGCTTCCAGCGCCGGCAGCAGCTCATCGCGGACGATGACATCGGTCATCGCGCCCACATGCTTCCAGCGCACGATGCCGTTCGCATCGACCAGAAAGGTTTCTGGTGCGCCGTAGATGCCGAAATTGATCGCAGTGCCGCCTTCCTCATCCGCCAGCACCAGCCAGTACGGGTTGTTGAAGCGTTCCAGCCACGCCAGCGCATCGGCGCGTTCGTCCTTCCAGTTGTAGCCGATCACACGCAGACGCTTGGTCTCGGCGAAACGGGTGATCACCGGATGTTCGGCCTGGCACTCCACGCACCAACTGCCCCATACGTTCAGCAGATACGGCTGGCCGCGCAGCTCTTTGGAGCTCACGGTGCGGTTGGGCTCATGCAACACCGGCAGTGTGAATTCGGGTGCCGGCTTGCCGATCAGCGGTGAGGGCAGGGCCTCGCGATTCTCGCGACGGCTCAGCCATACACCGGCAGCCAATAGCGCGGCGATCAGCAGGAATGCGGCGAATGGCAGCCAGCGTTTGGCGGACATCAGGCGGCTCCTGGGACACGGCCGTCTGGAACACGGTCATCCTGAGCCGTAGGAGGTGAATCTGTTCCGGCTGTCGATTCCGCACCAAGAGGCGTCGCTTTGCGGAATCGTCGATCCACCGCAGTCACGAAACCACCCAGCGCCATCAGCAACGCACCGAGCCACACCCAGCGAATGAACGGTTTGATGTGTACGCGGACTGCCCACGCATCACCGCCCAGCGGTTCGCCGAGAGCGACGAACAGGTCACGGCTCACGCCCGGACGGATGCCCGCTTCGGTCATCACCTGACCGCCGCTGGCATATTCGCGCTTTTCCGGGTGCAGGGTGGCGACCAGTTGATCGTCGCGGAAGATCGCAACGGTGCCACGGCTGGCCGCGTAATTCGGACCCTGCAGCCGTTCGACGCCGTCGAACCGGAAACTGTCGCGGCCGAAGGTCATCGTCTGGCCGGGCTTCATCGCGATTTCGCGCTGCTGCAACTGCGCCTCGACCAGCAATGCGCCGATCAGGAACACTGCGAGGCCGCTGTGGGCCAGCACCATGCCGAGCATTTCCGGAGTGAGCGGGCTGCGATGCGTGCGCACGCGCTGCCAGACGAAACGCGCGGTTCCGAACGCGATCCATACCGAGCCGGCGACGCCGGTCGCGGTCTTCAGTGGCCCCTGCGGCGCCTGGAAATATGCGATGACGCCAGCGAACAGCGCCAACACCGCCCAGGGCAACAACATCCGCAATGGCCGCGACAGCTCGTCGCGCTGCCAACGGATCAGCGGCCCCAGCGGCAGCAGCAGGATGATCGGGGTCATCAGCACGATGAACAGCATCGAGAAGTAGGGCGGCCCGACCGAAATCTTGCCGAGATCCAATGCGTCGGCGAGCAGCGGATACAGCGTGCCCAGCAGCACCATCGCGCATGCGCCGGTCAGGAAAACGTTGTTCAACATCAGCAGTGTTTCGCGCGACGCGCTGCTGAATGGTTTGCCGCCGTCCACCTCGGGTGCGCGCAGTGCGTACAGGATCAGGGATCCGCCGACGACGATGCCGAGGAAAATCAGGATGAACAGGCCGCGCCCCGGATCGGCCGCGAACGCATGCACGCTGGTGAGCACGCCCGAGCGCACGAGGAAGGTGCCGAGTAGCGACAGCGAAAATGCGGCGATCGCCAACAGCAGCGTCCAACTGCGGAAGCTCCCGCGTTTTTCGGTGATGGCCTGCGAATGCAGCAGCGCCGCACCGGCCAGCCACGGCATGAAACTCGCGTTCTCGACCGGATCCCAGAACCACCAGCCGCCCCAGCCGAGTTCGTAGTACGCCCACCAACTGCCAAGTGCGATGCCGATCGTAAGGAATCCCCAGGCGACATTGGTCCACGGCCGGGTCCAGCGCAGCCAGCGCGCGACTTCTTCGGGTTGTGAGGCATTGCGATCAAGCAGGGCGGCGATCGCGAATGCGAACGGCACCGCGAAGCCGACGTAGCCCATGTAGAGCATCGGCGGATGCACGATCAGGCCGAAATCCTGCAGCAGCGGGTTGAGATCACGACCTTCCGCTGCAGCGGGCAGAATCCGTTCGAACGGGTTGCTGGTGAAGATCAGGAAGGCCAGGAATCCGACGCTGACGATGCCCATCACGCCGAGTACCCGTGCGACCACCTGTTGCGGCAGGGCCTTCGAGAACGCTGCGACGGCAGCGGTCCACACCGCGAGGATCAGCGCCCACAACAGCAGCGAGCCTTCGTGCGCGCCCCACACGGCGGAATAGCGGTAGACCATCGGCAACAACGAGTTGGAGTTGGTGGCGACGTAGCGCAGCGAGAAATCCTGTACGACGAATGCCCAGGTCAGGATCGCGAATGCGATCCCCACCAGGACCAGTTGTGCCCACGCCGTCGGGCGTGCGATTGCCATCCACGGCGCAAGGCCGCGATGAGCGCCCAGCAGCGGCAGCGTGGCCTGCAGCAACGCGACCAACAACGCGAGAATCAGGGCGACCTGGCCGAACTCGGGGAGCAGATGCATGCGCGGTCAGCGCTCCTGAATCTGTGTGGCGGGCGGGGCTGATCCATTCGCCTCGGCCACGTTGTGCTTCTTGTGCGCGAGTCCCATCTTGTCCGCGACTTCCTTCGGCACATAGGTTTCGTCGTGCTTGGCGAGCACCTGTTCGGCGACGAACACCTGGCCGTCCATGCGGCCGGTGGCCACCACCGCCTGCTTCTCGCGGAACAGGTCCGGCAGGATCCCGGTGTAACGCACCGGCAGTTCGGCATCGCCGTCGGTCACTTTGAAGCGCGCTTCCATCGAGCCCTCGTCACGCTCGAAC
>JBGSID010000304.1:0-21269 GCA_041751895.1 Lysobacteraceae bacterium
GCCGCTGCCGGAAACGTGCCAGCGCCTGTGGGGTCAGGCCGATCTCGGGCACCAGCACCAGCGCCTGTTGGCCGCGTGCCAGACAGTCGGTGATCGCCTGCAGATAGACCTCGGTCTTGCCGCTGCCGGTGACGCCGTCCAGCAGCCATGCGATGAAGCCCGGCTGTGCCCGGAGGGCCGTGAGGGCCGCAGCCTGCTCTTCATTGGGAACCGGCCCTGGCAGCGGTGCCGGAGCGCGCTGCAGGGCCGATACCGCGAACTGTTCGACCAACCCGCGCTTGGTCAGGGCGCGCGCGGCCGTGCGCCAGTCGTCGAGGGTCGCATCCAGTGTGTCTTCATCCTGAGCTTCCAGGCACAACCGTTCCGCCAACTGGCGCGGTCGGCCGCGCAGGCGGCTGAGACCGGTCAATCCTTCAGGGGTGAGTCGCCACGCCCAGGCATGGGTGTCGGGCAATGGCTCGCCGCGTCGCAGGGCGCTGGGCAGCGCGGTGGCAAGGACTTCGCCCAGTGGCGCATGCGTGTACCGGGCCAGCCAGTGCAGCGACGCCAGCAACTCCCCCTGGAGCAGCGGCTGAGGGTCGAGCACGGTTTCGGCCTGGCGCAGCGCTCCCAGGTCGGGTGCTGGCGCGCCGATCCCGACCACCACCCCGACCAGGCTGCGCGTGCCGAACGGTACCCGGACCCGGCAGCCGATCTCCCCGGGTCCGTCCGTGGACGGCTTGTAATCGAACAGGCGCGGCAACGGGACCGGCAGGGCGACACGGAGTACGGAATCGGGGCTGTGCATGGCATCAGTCTAGCGAGTCCGCAGCCGAGCCTTGGGAGGTACGTTGGAGGCTCCCGACTTGCAGCGCATTGCTGTCGGATTTCACATGAATGAGCTGCAAGTGCCCGTTGGCAAAGGGAATTCAGCATTATCCACACAACCTGTGGATAAGTTTGTGCATCATTTGCTGCGCGAAGAGTTTTGTGCCGGAAATGCAAGGGTTCTAACGACTCTGGCGAAAAAAACGCCACACTGTTTAACACCTATGAAATCAAATGGTTATCCGTGAAACATAGTGAGCAGCCAGGCTTGGCGACCCTTGGCCGCCGTTGTGTTGCACGGAGATGACCGCTGTGCACAACCTGATTCTGATGCCTCGACGGCTGCAGCCCTTGTGCTGCCTCGGGGAGCTAGTTCCGTGACGGTTGTCAAGTCTGGGGTGAGGCTCTCCGAGGCATCATGTGAGCCCGTCGTCAAGGGTTGTCAGCCACCTCAATGTCTGCTCTGAACACTCTCGACACTGCTGCCGCCGGAACGGCGGCCGTCGCCAGTTTCCTGCGTGGGGTCGAACGGCGCGCCGCCCTGCTCGCCGAGCTGCAATGCGGCGATCCCGAGCATGGGGACCGCGCGTTGGCCTCAACGATCGAGGCTTTCTCTGAAGCGGCGCTGGACACCCCGTCTGAAGGATGGTCGATGTTGTTCTGGACCACCTTGCTGCAGAGTCCAACCCTGAACGCCGAGCCCTTGGCGCCGTTTTGGCATGGCGATTTCGCGCCGCTGGCTGGTCTGGATTTCGGCACACGCGCGGTCCTGTTGCTGCGGGTCGTCGTCGGTCTGGACGATACTTTGGCGGCGGAGGTGTTCGGTGTGGAGCCGACTGAATACAAGCAGGCACTGCAACGCGCCTTGCCGCAGCGGGCGGATGGCACGCTCGATGGCGAAGCGTGGCTGGCGCTGAACGATGAGGCCCGTTTCGTGATGAAACACCTGCCGCCTGAGCGGGTCGCGGCGATCGCACGCCTGCGCGACGCGGCAGTCGCTGCGAAAGCGTTCGAGCCGGCGTCAGGGGCCGCAGCACGCGGGCCGCTGCCGATCCCCAAACCGCGTTGGCTGGGCAAGTTGTGGAGCAGCGTTGGTCTGAGCTGAGGGGTTGCGGGCCACTGACGTGGCCTTTTGAGACGTTGTCTTTCTGATTGTTCGAATCGATGGAAACGCCGCGATATTGGATCGCGACGCCGTCAGTGCGTGTTGCCGAGAATGCGTCTCGTCGCCTGGAAGCGGTCGCCGAAGCGGGCAACGCCGTCAGCGCGCAGTCGCGGTGCATGGTCGCGTAGATAGTCGTCCAGCGCGGCACGGTCCTTCAATGTGTACTGCACGCACAGACCGAACCGCCCCGCGCTCGGCAAAGGATCCAGTACCTCGAAGACCTTGGCGCGGGTGAAACCCGGCAGGGCCAGGATTTCCGCGACATGGTCCTGCAGCCACG
This sequence comes from Lysobacteraceae bacterium, assembly GCA_041751895.1. Lineage (GTDB taxonomy): Bacteria > Pseudomonadota > Gammaproteobacteria > Xanthomonadales > Xanthomonadaceae > Lysobacter_I. Next base: position 2,253 of record JBGSID010000304.1, read on the forward strand.
CGCGGTAATCGTCCCGCACTGCGGCATCGACTTCGAGATTGACTTCATAGATGACGGCTTTGCCGCGTCGGATACTCATGACCACCTCAGCTGCTGAGTCCGGCAAGGACGGCGTAGACGATCGCCAGTCCCAGCAGAACGGAATAGATCCCGCCCAGAATTGCGTATTTCACCAGAGTATTGCCCCAGCTTTGTCCGTATACACGCTTTTGCATCCACAGCAGATACATCGGCACGATCAGGGACAAGGTAAGCGAGGCAACCAGACCGGACATGCCAACCCAGACAGGTGGAAGGCCCGGGATCGACTGCAGGCCGATCATTACGAACGTCAGCAGCAGTGCGGCCAGCATGAAGGCGTTGCTGTACAGCGCGACGACGAGGTGTTCGAGGTAACCACGTCCCGAGCGGACGTACAGCAGTTTCAGGCATAGCGCGAACAAGGGCATCAGGATGAACAGCGCGCCGGGAACGGCGCCGAGCACCAGCTTCACGAAAGTGTCCGGGTCTTTCTGGATCGCGGCGACGTTTTCCTCGATCCGCTGGGTTTTCTTCCGCGCCCAGCGTTCGATCAATCCGGCCGGGGGCGTGGCGCTTGTGGCATCCCTGGTGGAGTTGGCAGGCTTGGTGCTCGGCGGCGGGCTCGCAGCGAGCAGTTGCTCCGGTGTCGCTCCCAGGCTTTGCATCCGTTTCAACGCGCCTTCGCGTATCGTGCGCTCCGCCATGGGACCGAACAGCGACATCGCGGTGACGCCGAATGTGTTGCCTCTGCTCGTGTCGAGCTCACCGAGCAGTTGCTCGCGGATGGCGACCACCTCCGCGATGGTATCGGCCGTGGCGTACTCGCCGAACGCGATCTGGACGGCCTCGGCGCTTGGGGGGCTGTTGATGTTGCGCTTCGTGTCTGCATCGAGATGCAGCGTGAGTTTGCCGACGAAGAACGTCAGCAGACTCAGAATGACGAACAGCCGCAATGGCGGGATATAGCGCACGCGATGGCCGGCGAGATAATTCGCGGCCACCCGGCCCGGCACGAACAGGTCACGTACGGTCCGGAAGATCCTGCCATCCAGATGCCAGAACGACTCGAACACGTCCTCCAGCGCATGCGCGAAGCTGTGCAGGGGGTTATGCCCACGCTGGCCGCAGAGATGGCAATAGCCGCCAATCAGCACGGTCGAGCAGTGCTCGCAGGCTGCAGGCGGGGCGTGGGTGTCGGGTTCGGTCATGCACTCCCCATGGTGCAGCTGCTGTCGCGGTTAAGATACCAGTCCGTGCGCAGGCCTCGCGCCGGTTTTCTCCTCCGGCATGTGCATGACCGATTCCGACTCCCCATCGCAGCGCTTCGGCGACGAACTGCGCACCAGCGCGCGCCTGGCCGCGCCGTTGATGGCGGGGCACGTCTCGACCGGGCTGATCGGATTGGTCGACACCCTGATCGCCGGCCGCCATGGCACCACGACACTGGCGGCGGTATCTGTCGGTACGGCCCTGTTCTGGCTGCCTTTGCTGGTCCCGATGGGCACGATGATCGCGGTGCCGGCATCGGTGTCGCAGTTGGATGGCGCTGGTCGACGCGACGAGATCGGGCCGCTGTTCCGCCAGGCGTTGTGGCTGGCGCTGGGGCTGGGCATCGTCATGCTGCTCTTTCTGAGTGCGATCCCGCTGGCATTGGCGTCCTTCGGCATCGCGCCGGAAATCCGGCCGGGAGCGACGGCCTTTGTCCACGGCATCCGCTGGGGCGTCCCGGCGCTGTCGCTCTATCTCTGTATGCGCTACCTCTGCGACGGACTGCATTTCACGGTGCCGACGATGATCCTGGGCTTCGGCGGACTGGTTCTGCTTGTTCCGGCCGGCTATGGGCTGACCTTCGGTATCGGTGGGCTGCCGGCGCTGGGGGCGGGCGGGCTTGGTCTGGCCTCTGCGTTGGTGATGTGGCTGCAGGCCTTGGCATTGGCGGGCTATCTCGCCCGGACCCAGCGATTCGCCGAGCTCCGCCTGTTGTCGCGCTATGACCCTCCGCGATGGCCGCAGATCCGTGGGTTGCTGATGTTGGGGCTGCCGATCGGCTTCACCTGGCTGATGGAAGGCGGCCTGTTCGTCGCAACCGCGCTGGTGATCAGCCGGCTGGGTGAGGTGCCTGCGGCAGCACACCAGATCGCGATCAACGTCGCGAGTCTCTGTTTCATGCTGCCGATGGCGCTGGCCGAGGCGACCACGGTGCGCGTGGGCCATGCCGTGGGCCGAGGCGATCGTGACGGTCTTCGCCGTGCGACCTTCGCAGGCTATGTGCTGGTGTTGAGCATCCAGCTGGTGACGGGCGCGACGCTGTTGTTCGGCAACCACGCCATTGCCGCGCTCTACACCAATGATGCGGCCGTGGTCGCTCTGGCGTCGTCGCTGCTGCTGCTGGCGGCGGCATTCCAGTTTCCGGACGGCGTGCAGGTGCTGTCGGTCGGCGCGCTGCGCGGGCTGAAGGACACCCGGATGCCGATGCTGTTGGCCGCCATCGCCTATTGGGGCATCGGCATGCCGTTGGGTGCCATTCTCGGCCTGGGGCTCGGAGGATGGGTGCCGGCGCAGGGGCCTCGTGGCATGTGGGCGGGCCTGATCGCCGGATTGTCGGTCGCGGCGGTGCTGTTGAGCCTGCGCTTCTTGCGCATTTCACGGCGGATCCTCATTGTGAGCGACTGAATCGCTACGCTTTCGCTCCGCCCGCCAGCCTCCGATCCGTGTTTGTGCAATAGGGGGGAGTGACCGATGGCGCATGCCTCCGCCGTCGCAGGCCGGCACACTGCAGTACGGCATCCATCAGCCCAGAACGAACCCCCAAGGAGATCCACCCAATGAACGAACCGCGCCGTCGCGGCCCTGTCGCCAGTATCTTTGTCGGGATCTGGGAAACGATGAATTTCACCCGGCGGCTGATCCTCAACATGCTGTTCTTCGGTTTTTTGCTGTTTGTGCTTGCCGCGCTCGGCACCGGCACCAAACGCGTCCTGCCGGTGGAAGATCGCAGCACGCTGGTGATCGCCCCGCAGGGAAGGCTGGTCGAACAGTATTCGATCGATGCCACCAGCCGTGCGATCGCCACGGCACTCGGCGAGTCCCGTGCCGCGGAAGTGCAGCTGCGCGACCTGCTGCGGGTGCTGGATGCCGCGAAGACCGACAAGCGCATCGAACGCGTGTTTCTGCGTGTGGATGGCATGTCCTTCAGCGGTTATGCCTCGATCCGTGAAGTCGCCGACGCCATTGCGGACGTGCGTGCGTCCGGCAAGCAGGTCGTCGCCTTCGGTGAAAGTTTCGATCAGGCCCAGTATCTGCTGGCCGCACAGGCGAACAAGATCTATCTCGATCCGATGGGCGGCATGCTGCTCGAAGGTCTGGGTCGTTATCGCCAGTATTTCCGCGAAGGCCTGCAGGACAAGCTCGGCGTCGACGTACATCTGTTCAAGGTCGGCGAGTACAAGTCCGCTGCCGAACCGTATGTGCTGGACGCGGCTTCGCCGGCTTCCAAGGAAGCCGATCTGTACTGGATGAACGATATCTGGAAGCGCTATCTCGGCGATATCGCCAAGGCGCGCAAACTCGATGCCGCCGTGATCTCGGCCAATGTCGATGCCATGCCGGCCGGCATTTCCGCCGCGCAGGGCGATCTGGCCAAGTACGCACTCCAGCAGAAATGGATCGACGGGCTGAAGACGCGCGAAGAGGTGGAAGACATGCTGGCCGAGCATGGCATGGCCGATGAGGATGCCGAAGGTGGCTTCCGTCAGGTCTCATTCGGCACTTATCTCGCGCACCTCAACGGCACATTGCCCGCATTGGGCCACGACGGTCATGTGGCCGTGGTGGTCGCCGAGGGCGAAATCGCCGGTGGCGAACAGCCGCCGGGCAGTGTCGGTGGCGAATCCACCGCCGCGCTGTTGCGCGAAGCGCGCGACGACGACAGCGTGAAGGCGCTGGTGCTGCGTGTGGATTCTCCCGGTGGTGAAGTCTTCGCGTCGGAGCAGATCCGTCGCGAGATCGTGGCGCTGAAGAAAGCCGGCAAGCCGGTGGTGGTGTCGATGGGTGATCTGGCCGCTTCCGGCGGTTACTGGATCAGCATGAATGCGGACCGCATCTATGCCGATCCGTCGACGATCACCGGCTCTATCGGCATCTTCGGCATGATTCCGACCTTCCCGCGCGCGCTCGAAAAAATCGGTGTGCATACCGATGGTGTCGCCACCACGCCGATCGCCGGTGCATTCGACCTCAGCCGGCCGCTCTCACCGGAAGTCGGTCAGGTCATGCAGGCAGTGATCGAGAAGGGCTACCGCGATTTCACCGGCAAGGTTGCGGAAGCCCGCAAGAAGCCGGTCGCCGATGTCGATGCCGTGGCTCGTGGCCGCGTCTGGAGCGGTGCGCAGGCCAAGGAGCGTGGGTTGGTCGATGACCTCGGCGGGTTGAGGGTTGCCATCGCCGATGCCGCCAAGCGCGCCAAGCTCGGCGACAAGCCAGGTGACTACCGCGTGCGCTACATCGAAACCCAGCTCACGCCGTTCGAACAATGGTTCAATGGGTTCGCCAACAGCAGTGCGGGCCGTGTGATGCTCGGTCATTCCGATCTCGCGCGCACCATGCTTGCGCGGATCACGCCGCAGGCCGAACGTGATCTGCGCATCCTGGAACGGGCGATGGAACCACGTGTCGGCGGCGCCCCGGCGAAGACCCTGGTCTACTGCTTCTGCGGGTTCTGAGCCGCTGGGCTCAGCCGCAAAGGTCAAGACGACGCCCGGCATGTCCGGGCGTTGTCGTCTGAGGGCGATCTGACCGGTTCGGGGCGCGCTTACTGACCCGTTGCGGCGTCGATGGCATCGTCCCGCTGTTTTTCTGCGGCAGCGGTCGCTGCCTGCGCCGCCTCGACCTTGTCGATCGGTCTCTGCATCGCTTCGCGTAATTGCGTCGGCTGTGCCGCAGGCGCCGGGTTCGATGCCTTCGGTTCGGGCATGTCGTCGTGGTCGGGCACCGCCGGTTTCGAGCATGCGGTCGCAGCGACCGCGCCCGCCAACAGCAGTACACGGAAAGGTACGGATCGGTACATGGTCGTTCTCCTGAGTGGGCTGGGCTTATCCTACGCTCAACTTCGACAGCCCGGTCTCCGCCCATGTCCTCACAGCGCTGGCGCCTCGACGGCCAACTCGCACTTGTCACCGGCGGCAGCGCCGGCATCGGTCGCGCTGTTGCGCGCGAACTCCTCGGCTTCGGCGCCCGCGTGCTGATTGCCGCCCGCGACGGCAACGGTCTCGATGCCGTGCGGCTCGAACTCGAAGAAGATTTTCCCGACGGCGAAGTGCGGACCTGTGTCGCCGATGTCGGTGACGAAGAACAGCGGCGGGAAATGATCGATTGGGTCGAGGACATCGGCGATGGTTTGAATATTCTGATCAACAACGCCGGCGGCAATCTCACCAGGCCCGCCATCGATTACAGCGAAGACGAATGGCGCGGCATCTTCGAGGTCAATCTCTTCAGCGCCTTCGAAATGACGCGTAGCGTTTATCCATTGCTGATGAAGCACGCGACGTCGAGCATCGTCAACGTCGGCAGCGTGTCCGGCGTCACGCACGTACGCAGTGGCGCACCCTACGGCATGAGCAAGGCTGCGATGCATCAAATGACGCGCAACCTTGCCGTCGAATGGGCCGAAGACGGCATCCGTGTGAATGCGGTCGCGCCTTGGTACATCCGGACGCGCCGCACTTCGACCAAGCTCGCCGATCCCGATTATCTCGACGAGGTGTTGCTGCGCACGCCCATGGGTCGCATCGGCGAACCCGAAGAGGTTGCTGCGGCCGTTGCGTTCCTGTGCTTGCCAGCGTCGAGTTACATCACTGGCGAGTGCATCGCGGTGGATGGCGGGTTTCTGCAGTATGGATTCTGAGACGCGCGCCATTCGACCCGCACGGTCGAGTGTTGAATTTTTCTTGTAATTTTAGATTTGCAGCATCAGGAAGCCCGGGCCGCGTCATGGTTCGTAGCCGTCTTGGCGATGGTCCGTCAGGTACTCGATATCGTTCGAAGTCGCAGTTTCTGAGACACGCGGGAGGCATTGTGTTGTTTCGGTGTCGATGGTGGCCGCCCGGTGATTCCGGGAAGCCTTTCGTCACGCCGGGCAACCCGCAATGGGGAGCGGGTCTCAAAGGAACGGTTGCAGTCGCAGCCGATATTCATTGCATTTCACATGGAGAGATCAGCAAATGCGTCGATATCATTCACTCAAGCTCCTTACGGTCGCGACCGCTGCGATTCTCGTCGCAGGCGGTGCGTCCGCAGCCTCCCGCAGCGACCTGCATGAAGTGGACCTCACCCAGGTCAACCGCAGTCATGCCGCCCTCGCCGCATCCGGCGCGGTGGACATGGTCCATTCCCGCCACGAACAGGCGCTCGGCTTGGATGCCGATTCGCGGCTGCAGTTGCTGGATCGCGCGACCGATCGCGGTGTTCGCAATCATCGTTACCAACAGACGTTCCGTGGCCTGCCGATCTTCGGTGAACACGTGATCGTCAACGAAGACGTTGCCGGCAACGTGACCACCCTTTTCGGCCGCAAGGTCGACGGTCTGGCCAGCGATATTTCCGCAGCAAAACCACGTCTCAACAGCCGCAGCGCGCTGGCCATCGGCAAGAATGCCGGGCTCGGCAACCGCGTCGGTTTCATGCGCACGGCCGATGAATCCTCGAGCCTGATGATCTATGTCGACGACAATGGTGCCGCGCACAAGAGCTATGTGGTTTCGTATTTCGCCGATACCGTGCAGGGCGGCTCGCCCACGCATCCGATGGTGATCGTCGATGCCGATTCCGGTCGTGTCTTGAAGCAGTGGGACAATCTGCAGCATGCTCTCATCGGCACCGGTCCCGGTGGCAACGCCAAGACCGGCCAGTACGAGTACGGCACCAATTACGGTTATATGGATGTGGCCCAGTCGGGCAGCACCTGCACGATGAATAATGCCAATGTGAAGACCGTCAACCTCAACGGCGGCACGTCGGGCACCGCGGCGTTCTCGTACACCTGCCCGCGCAATACGGTGAAGACCATCAACGGCGCGTATTCGCCGCTGAACGATGCGCATTACTTCGGCAGCGTGATCTACAACATGTACAACGCCTACATCGGCAAGCCGCCGTTGACCTTTCAGTTGACGATGCGCGTGCACTACGGCAGCGGCTACGAGAATGCGTTTTGGGACGGTTCGACGATGACCTTCGGCGACGGCAACACCACGTTCTACCCGTTGGTCAGCCTCGACGTCGCTTCGCATGAAGTCTCGCACGGCTTCACTTCGCAGAACTCCAACCTCACCTATTCCGGCCAATCCGGCGGCATCAACGAGGCCTATTCGGATATTGCCGGTGAAGCGGCCAAGTACTACATGCGGGGTACCAACGACTTCAAGGTCGGCTACGACATCAAGAAAGGCACGGGTGCGCTGCGCTACATGTACAACCCGCCGCTGGATGGCGTGTCGATCGCCAACACCGCGAACTACTACGATGGCCTCGACGTCCATTATTCGTCCGGCATCTACAACAAGGCGTTCTATAACCTTGCGACCAAGCCGGGCTGGAACACGCAGAAAGCGTTCCAGGTGTTCGCGCGCGCGAACGATCTGTACTGGACCGCCAGCACGAATTTCAACCAGGGCGTCTGCGGCGTGCAGACTGCCGCGCAGGACTACGGCTACAGCGTGGCGAACGTCACCGAGGCCTTCACGGCCGTAGGCGCAACGTGCAACGTCACGCCGCCACCGCCGCCGGGCTGCGGCGTACTGCAGCCGGGCACAACGCTGACCGGCGGCCAGTCGGTCACGTCCTGTGACGGCCGCTTCACTCTGGCCATGCAGCAAGGGGATGGCAATCTGGTCCTGTACCAGAACGGCGTGGGTGCGCTCTGGGCCAACTACGTCTTCGGCAGCGGGCATGCGCTGACCATGCAGTACGACGGCAACCTGGTCGTTTACAACGGCGCCCAGCAAGCGGTGTGGCACACCAGCACCTATGGCCATAACGGTGCGTACCTGGCGGTGCAGAACGACGGCAATGTCGTTGTCTACAGCCCGACGGGGCAAGCGTTGTGGAACACGCATACCTGCTGCCACTGAAGGCCGCCGGGCATCGGCTTCCGATTGCCTGAATGCGTAGATTTCATTCTGTTTCGACACCCGCCCGCCGGAGCGTATTGCTCCGGCGGGTCACCGTCCATCGCACGCGAATCGCCGCGTGGATGTCCGGATTGACGCAAAAAATCTGGATCGGCATCTTGATCGCCCATCGGAGGCGTATCGAAGCCGTCCTGCTGCAGTGCAGGCATGAAACCGTAGTGTCGCAGTCCGCCCACAGGCATTGATCGCAGGCGCGATCAGCGTATGGTGGCCACGCGGGGCACAGCTCCCCGCCGCTGGCCAAGATAGGGGACGCTCGATCGCACAGGAATACGGCCCCGGCCCGTGCGCGCCATTCCGCTCGCCAAGACAAGGAGATACGTCATGCATCGTCGTTCGTTGCCTTCGCTGTTGTCCGCACATCCTCTTCCGCGACTCACCGGCGCGCTTGCGCTGGCGCTCGCCACCGTAGCGCCGGCCATGGCCGGCGATGTCGCCGGCTCGTCCACCGATCGGATTGTCTCTGACCCGGTGCTGGTGCCGATGTACCGCGCGCTGCGCGCGGGCAGTCCGAACCTGCTGCAGTCGACCGGCCTTCAGGCCGCAGCGACGGACGACGCTGACAAGGATCCCAAGCTCAACGTCCGGCTGACCGAAGGCCGGATCTTCAATCCCGCGACCCAGCGTTACGACCGCGTGAGCCTGCGCAGCTACGTGGCTGAAGGTGCAGCGCCAAACCCGCTCACGCCCTTCGTCGCGCCGACCCTGCGCGCCACGCCGGGCGACACCGTGCGGATCACGATCGACAACCAACTGAAGCCGGAACCGGACTGCAAGCCGCCGAACATCAATACGCCGCACTGCTTCAACTCCACCAACCTGCATTCGCACGGCCTGTGGATCAGCCCGACCGGCAACAGCGACAACGTGCTGATCACGATCCGCCCGAAGGTCGCATTCGAATACGAATACAACATTCCGGCGACGCATCCGGCGGGTACGTTTTGGTATCACCCGCATCTGCACGGCTCCACTGCGTTGCAGGTTTCCAGCGGGATGGCAGGTGCATTGATCATCAACGGCGCACGCCCACCTGTCCGACAGCCGGATGGCAAGGTGAAGACTGGCGATATCGATACGCTGTTGCGCAGTGATACCGGAGCGGCATTCAAGGAACGTCTCGTACTGTTCCAGCAGGTGCAATACGCCTGCCGTGATGCCGACGGACAGATCAAGGTCAAAAAGAACGCGGCTGGAGAGGTGATCGCGTGGGTGTGCGATCCGAACGATGTCGGCACGATCGAGGGCGTGCTCGGCAGTGGAACCGGTTATGACCAGTTCGGCCCGAGTTCCTGGGCGCAGTCCGGCCGTTACACCAGCATCAACGGCAAGATCATGCCGATGTTCGAGGATGCGGTGGCCGGACAAGTGGAGCGCTGGCGCAATATCCATGCCGGCGTCCGTAACACCATCAATCTGCAATTCCGCCCGATGCGCGCGTCGGCCAATCCCCTCAGTCTTACCAGTATCGCGCAGCACGACAAATGGATCGCACAGAACTGCGCAGCGGCGCCGTTGCCGCAGTGGGAGATCGCCAGCGATGGTCTGACGCATGGGCAGATCATCCGCAAGGATCAGAATGTGCTGCAGCCGGGGTATCGCAGCGATGTGTTGATGGTCTTTCCGACGGCGGGAACGTACTGCGTGATTGATGCTGCCGCCAAGGCCAATGCGACGGTGGGTAATCTTGCGGAGAGCCGGCAGTTGCTGGGTGTCGTACGCGTGAGCGGCGGGCAGACGGTGACAGGTGATCTGCAGGCGTATCTGACCCGGCAATTGCAGATAGCCGCACAACGGTGGATGCCCGCCGATGTGAAACAGACCGTGACCGAGGATCTCGCGCGCGATCTGCGCACAGAAGCCTTCGTGCCGCATGCGACCATCACCGAAGCCGAGTTGACCCCGCACAGCGGACAGCATGTCGAATTCAATATTGCCGGAGGGCAGTTCATGGTCGACGGCAAGCCATATTCGCCTGATGACGCACGAGAACTGATCCTTGGCCAGGTCGAAGAGTGGACGCTGACATCGTTGGCTGGCAGTCACCCGTTCCACATCCACGTCAATCCATTCCAAGTCGTGAAAATCCTCAACCCACAAGGCGTGGACGTGAGCGTGACCGGCGAAGCGGATGATCCGCAGTACGCCAACCTCAAAGGCACGTGGAAGGACACGCTGTTCGTGAAGCAGGGCTACAAGCTGTTCGTGCGTACGCGTTACGAGCGTTACATAGGCGAGTACGTACTGCACTGCCACATTCTCGATCACGAAGACCAGGGCATGATGCAGAACGTGCAGGTGTTGCTGCCGGACGGGACGGGCGGTGCGGCGCACGGGCATCACTGACGCACGAAACGCGAGCGAAACGCGATACGCGTGATTGGGCGTGGCATCCGTTACAGGACGCTGAAAGGCCGGGGGTATGCTGTGGCATCGCCCCCGGCGACGGCCGAATACGCAGAAGGGAGCAGGCAGAGCGAGCAGGCACATGGCGACCACATCGAACTATCTTGTCCGCGGCATCATCGTCGATCTTGGGGACTCGTTTCCTTCGGCCGAACGGAAGAAAATCCTCGCGCGTCTGCGCGCGGATGTGCCCGAGCTTGCGGCACTGACGACAGCAAAAGTCACGGCTCGTCCTCTGGGAAAGGGTGTCAGTGATGTGTTCATCGCGTTTCCGGACGACATGCCGGTGACCATCGGCAAAGCCTGGAATGCGGTGCATGCATTGCGGCAGCATCCGCTGGTGGCCGATAGCGAGCCCGCCGTGCGGATCCAGGCGACGATGGACGAGCCGCGTTCGGGCGCAGCAACCCGATCGAGCGGCGGGGGTAACACGCATCTGCCCGGTTCAGCGGCCCGCGACTGGTCGATCAAGGCCGCCGGGATCGATGCTGCCCGGTCCGAATTCGGGGTGACTGGAGCGGGTGTCCGCATTGGTCATCCCGACACCGGTTACAGCTCGCATCCGCAGATTACCGGGCCACGGCTGCGTATCGCGGACGGCTATGATTTCGTGTCCGGCGCGTCCGACCCGCGCGACCCGATGACCGGCTCGCATCCGGGGCATGGGACTTCGACCGGCAGCGTGATTTTCAGTGGCGCCGCCCCGGCGCTGTTCGGCGCGGCGCCCGATGCGGAACTGGTGCCGCTGCGGGTGTCGGACTCGGTGATCCATTTCGATTTCGCCCACGTGGTCGAAGCGCTCTATCGCGCGCGCGATCGCGGTTGCCATTTGGTGTCGATGAGTCTCGGTGGGCCTTGGGCGGGTCGTGCGCTCGGTCGTGCCGCTGATCAGCTGATCGCGGACGGCCTGATCCTGTTCGCCGCTGCGGGCAATTACTGGCCCTTCGTGGTGTACCCGGCCAAGCTCGAGAATGTGGTCGCGGTGGCGGCCAGCAACGCCGACAGCAAACCCTGGCGTGGTTCGGCGTCCGGCCCTGCCGTCGATGTCACCGCTCCGGGCGAATCCGTGTGGCGCGCTTATGCGCACAAGGTGTCGGGGCAATTGAAATTCGATACCGAACGCAGTTCCGGCACGTCCTACGCTACGGCCACCACGGCGGGCATCTGCGCCCTGTGGTTGCAGCGTCACGGCGTGGCGGCGATGCGTTCGCGCTACGGCGCCAGATTGGCCTCCGTGTTCATGGCGCTGCTCAAAGCGCATGTGCGCGGGATTCCGGGATGGAACACCGGCCGCTACGGGCCGGGCATCGTCGATGCGAAAGCGCTGCTTGAAGCGCCGTTGCCGGCCTTCGGCGGCGTTGCGGTACGTTCCGCGCAGCGGCCACCGACCCGCAGTAGCGCCGCGTCCGATTGGGCACGGTTGCAGCCGTATCTGCCTGAACTGTCAGCGAAACAGCTGGCGACCGCTGCGGCGAGGATGTTCGGTGCCGGCATGCGTCGCGGCATGCGTTCGTCACCGTTGCCAGCGCCGAGCCTCATCGACGAGATCGAGTTCTACGTCGCGACCGATCCTGCGGTGCGCGAGGCGTTCCTGATCGCAGGCGGGGTGGCTGGTCCTGTCAGGGAAGTGCCGACGAAACGCGGTGCGAAGCGGGCGGCTGCGATCAAGACCGACCCGCGCGCTGTATTGCGTGCGAAGGCCTCGCCCGCGCTGCGGGGTGTGTTGGACGAGCTCTGATCGCTCGCGGGGCTGTTCAGCGGAGGCAGGTGCTTCCGCGATAAACCCTGGCAATGCGTTCGAACTCCGCCTTGCGTTCGTCGTTACCGCTGCCGCTGAATTTCCAGCGGAACTCGGCTTCATCCATGCGCTTTTTCCAGGTTGCGCAAAGCGCATCGTCGGCCACTGGAGTGCAGGTGTCCTGGCGCATTTCACAGGTCTGCCCGGCCGCGAGGATGGTCGAGCCATCGATTCCGACCGAGCGCACCGGTGTACAGGTCGGAGGCGGTTCCCCGATATCGCTGAGGTAATCGCGTTCGTCCCAACTTCGGCACTGGAACACGGGCGGCGGTGGCTGGCGTACGAGGACTGGTGCGGGTGCGGCGGGTGTCGCGTCCGGCACTGCCACGGCAGGTCTGGCGGCGGGCGCAGCAGGTGTCTGCAGCGTGGGCGCGGCTGTCGCGGGCAGTATCGGTAACGGCTGCAGCGCGTCGAGTTTGCGGACCGTCTGCTGACTCTCTTTCGGACAGGGCACGTCGTTCTGCAACGTCACCGCGCCTTTGGCGTCGACGCAACGATAAATGACCATGTCGTTCTGGGCGAGGGCTGGCGCGCACAGTGCAACAGCGATGAGCGCGCAGGCGAACGCTGAAATCCTGATTGTCGTCATCATTGAAGTCATGTCAGCGGCAATCGAGGGCAAGGCGGTCCACGATGCTGCTTTCTTCGCGGCTGAGCACTGCACGTTCGGATGGCTGCGCGATCGTGAAACGACGGCGGATATCGTCGCGACGATCGCGCAAGTGGTCGCAGACTTTGGCCTGCGGCAAGGCATGGCATGGATCGCGCACCCAAGTGCCGCCGCCGAATTCGGTATACGTGGGGATGGGCGGCACTCTGCCGCCGCTGTGATACCCGCCACTGACGTGGCCGTTGTCGACATGGACATCAAGCTGCCCCGGCGGGTAGGCCGGAACATTCACCCGGACCGGATATGCGACGGGCCAAATCGGCACCCAGTGGGCATTGCCTTCGGGCGTGTCGCTGAGATAGCGATCGTTGTCGGGGGAGACGCATTCGTACATCGGTTGAGGGGTCTTGACGACGATGATCTGAGGCTGTTGTCGCGGCGCATCGACGACGACATTGACGGGTGTCGGGACTGCCGGTGTTTGCGGCGCATCCTTCGGCCGAACCATCACACGGGATTCCTGCCGCTCGCCTTTGCTGCAGGGCGAATCGCGCAGGGTCAGTCGGCCTCGCGCATCGGTGCAGCGAAAAATCGTGACGTCATCGTTTGCACGCGATTGCGGCATGGTCGAGGGCATCGCCGTGGTCAGGGCGATCAGAATGAACGAAAGGCACGGGGCAGGGCGCATATGGGCATCTTGCATCGCTCGGGGGAGGGATGAAAGCCTCGCCGCGCAGTATTCCGTAACGGTTCAGAGCCATACGGCGATGTCGTCGGCGCAGATGTCGTTGGTGCAAGGTTCGCGGCAGCCGGAGCAGGCTGCCGCGATGGCGCACGATTCAGAACGGTGCTTCGTCCTTCTTCACGATCCGTTTCTTGCCGACATTCGGGCTGGCGTTGGTCGTCAGCAGCGTCTTTGCCGGTTCGGGATGGTCGTACAGCGTTGTCGGCTTGGCCGCTGTCTTCTTCGTCGCCTTCTTGGCCGCTTTTTTCGCAGGCGATTTTTTGGCGGTGGTTTTGCTCGCGGCTTTCTTGGCAGGCGCTTTCTTCGCCGCCTTCGGCTTCGCTTCGGCTCCGCTCTTGGCCGGAGCGCGCTTGGCCGCGACTTTCTTCGCCGCCGCCTTCTTCGCGCCGAAGCCCTTGCGCGCCGGCTTGCCGGTGGTTTCCATCAGCTCGGTCGCTTCTTCGAGCGTCAGCGACGCCGGCTCGCGGTCTTTCGGAATCTTGCCGTTGAGTTTGCCGTCGCTGAGATACGGGCCGAAGCGGCCGTTGAGCACCTGGATGTCGCTGCCGGCGAATTCCTTGATGATCCGGTTGCGTGCGATTTCCTCTTTCTCTTCGATCAGGAACACTGCGCGCGCCAGATCGATGGTGTACGGGTCGTCCTCCTTCTTCAGAGATGCGTAGACGCTGCCGCGTTTGGCGAACGGCCCGAAACGGCCGATGCCGACGCTGACTTCCTCATCTTTGTCCGCGCCGAGTTTGCGCGGCAGGCGGAACAGCTCCAGCGCGTTCTCCAGCGTGATCGTGTGCATGCTCTGGCCGGGACGCAGGCTGGCGAACGTCGGCTTGTCCTCGTCGTCGGCGGTGCCGATCTGTGCGTACGGCCCATAGCGGCCGAGACGGACGCTGACCGGCTTGCCGGATTTCGGATCGACGCCGAGCTCGCGCGCGCCGGTGGCTTCGCTGCGATCGACCGATTCGGTCTTGGCGTCGACCAGTTCCTTGAACGGGCCCCAGAAGCGCTCCATCAGCGGGATCCAGTCTTTTTCGCCGCGGCTCACTTCGTCCAGCTCGTCTTCGAGCTTGGCGGTGAAGTCGTAATCGACATACTGGGTGAAGTGTCCGCTGAGGAAATTGCTGACCGCGCGACCGACATCGCTCGGGCGGAAGCTGCGGCCTTCCATTTCGACGTACTTGCGGAACAGCAGGGTCTGGATGATCGACGAATACGTCGACGGCCGGCCGATGCCGTATTCCTCCAGCGTCTTCACCAGCGCCGCTTCGGTGAAGCGCGGCGGCGGCTGGGTGAAATGCTGGTCGGTGTGGATGCGATCGAGCGGAATGCGGTCGCCGGTCTTCATCGCCGGCAACTTGCGGCCTTCGTCGTCATCGTCGTTCTTCTGGTCCTTGCCTTCCTCGTAGACCGCGAGGAAGCCCGGATCGACAACGGTCGTACCGCTGGCGCGGAAGCTGTGCTCGCTGCCGGCGGCCAGATCGACCGAGACGGTGTTCAGCGTGGCTGGCACCATCTGCGAGGCGACCGCGCGCTTCCAGATGAGTTCGTACAGGCGGCGCTCGTCGTCGCTGAGGAAACGGCCGACCTGGGACGGCGTGCGCAGCGCAGAGGTCGGACGCACGGCTTCATGCGCTTCCTGTGCGTTCTTGGATTTGGTCTGGTAGACATTCGGCTTGTCGGGCAGCGCCTTGGTGCCGAAATCGCGCGCGATCACGTCACGCAGCTCGCTCAGCGCTTCAGCTGACAGGCTCACCGAGTCGGTACGCATATAGCTGATCAGGCCGACCGCGCCTTCTTCGCCGATGACGACACCTTCATAGAGTTTCTGGGCGACCTGCATCGTGCGCTTGGTGGTGAAGCCCAGTTTGCGCGAGGCTTCCTGCTGCAGGGTGGAAGTGGTGAACGGCGGTGACGGCCGGCGCTTGCGCTCCTTGCTGACGACATCGGTGACCTGCAGCACGCCGTTGGCGGCGGACACGATCCGCTTGCGCGCAGCTTCGGCGGTGTCGCCGTCGGTGACCGTGAACTGCTCGAACTTCTTGCCGTCGAGCTTGTTGAGTTTGGCGGTGAACGACTGGGTCGGATGCGCGCACTCGGCTTCGACCGTCCAGTATTCGCGGGCGATGAAGGCTTCGATCTCTTCCTCGCGCTCCACGATCATGCGCAGCGCCGGTGACTGCACGCGGCCGGCGGACAGGCCGCGCTGGACCTTGCGCCACAGCACCGGGGAGAGGTTGAAACCGACCAGATAGTCCAGGGCACGGCGTGCCTGTTGGGCATCGACCAGATCGGTGGCGATGGCGCGCGGCTTGGCCATCGCTTCCTTGATCGCGCGCGGGGTGATTTCGGTGAAGACCACACGCTCCAGGCTGCGGTCCTTGAGCAGGCCGCGTTCCTTCAGGATCTCTGCGATATGCCAGCTGATCGCCTCGCCCTCGCGGTCCGGGTCAGTTGCCAGAAAAAGATGGTCGGCGGCCTTGGCGGCCTTGGCGATGGCCTCAACGTGCTTTTCGTTCTTCTCGATCAGCTCGTAGCGCATGGCAAAACCATGCTCGGGGTCGACAGCGCCTTCTTTGGGCACGAGATCGCGGACATGGCCGTACGAGGCCAGGACGTGGAAGTCCTTGCCGAGGTATTTGTTGATCGTCTTGGCCTTGGCCGGTGATTCGACGATGAGGAGGTTTTTGGCCATCTTGGGCGGTGGGGTCCGAAAAGGGGTGCGCAGGTATTGGCTGGTGCCGCTGGACAGGCGCTTTCAGGCGTCCGGACAGAAGGCGACGCCCGGGTAAGCCCGGGCGTTCGGTCAGTGCTCTTATTTAGTGGTGTCACGTTGGGGCTGCCCGTGTCAAGCGCCACGCGTGCGGTCAGGCTTGGGCGGGTGGCCCACGGAGGTCTGGCTGTTCAGGTTCGACCCCTGCAAGTCAGCGGAGGCTGCCAGCGAGCATGGCCCCCAAGGCCGCGAAGAGCGCGATCATGCCAAGGACCAGCAGTGCCGACAGGGCGATCACCACGACGGTCACCGTGCCCAGTTCCTCACGTTGCCACTCGGGGTGATCGGTGTAGGCGTGTTTGTCGACCACGAGGGTGTCGCAGATCATGTCGTGCAGGGCCTGTTTGCGATCGGTGAAGGCGGCCATGATCAATCCGATGTAGAGCATCAGGGCGCTCAACATGTAGCCGAAATATCGGCCGAAGCCGCGCCAGAACGTGATCCGCTGGCCGTCCGTGCGTACCACTTTGATGCCGACCGCCATCTTGCCGAGGCTGGCCTGATTGGCCGAGCTGTGCATCCAGCCGAAGTACACCGCCGGCATGCCCAGCAGGATCAGATACATCAAGCCGATCAGGGTGATGCTGGCGCCGCTGGCGAACGGATCGCCGCCGCTGCGGGACATGCCCGCAGCCGAGACCCCCATCATCAGGCTGATCGGAATGATCACCGCATAGGAGATCGCGCTGACGATGAAGCTGTCGATGAAGGCGGCGGCGTACCGCTTCCAGAAGCCTGCATACACGACCCGACCGCCGAGGGTGACGCCCTGGCTTTCGTCCACGCGGGCTTGCGGCGGTGCGTAGGGGGAGGCTTCGACCACGGCATAGGGCCTGTAGGCGCCGTCATCGAGGGACGCCTCGGCGGCCTGCGCCGCAGCCTCTGCGCCAGCATCGCCCGGTGCATCCCCGGCGATGACTTCGCGGATCATCTCTCGCCAAGGCTTCCAGTCGGACATGCCTTCGCGCCAGACCAGGGTCTCGGGCGGGAGCTGGCCCTTTGTGTGCAGGGCGGCCAGATCGCCGGCGCTCACCGGGCCGTGTTGGGTGCGCTGTGCGTCGCTGTAGTACCACTCGGTCATGGGCATCTATCCCTTGGTAGATGATTGAAAAAAAGCCATCCGGCTTCTTTCAGGATTGCGGGCCCGGTGTGGTCCAGGTCCGTTCCCGGCGAAGCGATCGCGTGCGCGTTCGTCTCGCCGACACGGCCATCCATGGTCGCGCTGACGCGCTGTTTGCAGCAGCCCGTCAGGGAGAAATAGTGTTGCGGCATCGGGGGGAACGATACCTGCTTTCGAGCGTGCCGCCGTAACAGTTCCAGCCGTCTTCGGCAGATTCGAACAGCAGTGTCTTGCCGTCGACAGCCTGGTTGATGTCCTTGAACCGGAGTTCGATGGCGCAATGGCCGTTGTCGAGGGCGCCTGCTTCGAGGGATTCGAGGTTCGGATTGTTGGCGAGGGCACTGCCGACGTCCCCGAGTGCAGCGTTGTCCGGGCATTCGCCGGAATCCTCGTGAAGGCGGTCGACCGAATCCTGCAGGCTGCGTGCGTAGGATTCCGGCACCGCGAGTTTCGCGCGGACGGTGTAGTCGTTGTAGGCGGGCATCGCGATGGCCGCAAGTATGCCGATCACGAAAACACCCAGCACCATCGCCACCGCGCCGATGATCGCGGCGATGGCGCAGCCGGACATGCCGCGCTTGGGCGGCGGCGCGAACGGTGGCGATGCTGAAGGATGCGGCGTGCCGGCAGCGTTGTAAGCGTCCGGCGGAAGAGGCGGTGGTGCGGACATGATGGTCAGGGGCTCGTGATGGACGCGATGGATGGATCAGATCATACGGATCGGATCACACAGGTCGGGTGGTAGCTCAGATCAGGTGGCAAATCAGATCAGCTGGCAATGGGGAGGCAGGTGATCTGGCGGTAGATCGATGTTCCGGCAGACGATATCGACGTCCTGCCCATTGAGCTTCACTTCGTAACGCAGGGTTTTTCCGAGCACTTCCGGGCCAAGGCCGAAGAAGGTGACTGCATAGGCGCACTGGGCGCCATCCGGCGTTGCAGGGTCGACACCGAACCAGCCGCTGTCTTCGTTGCCCTGGTAGCGCGAATGGCGGACCTGCAGCGTCTCGAATTCGTACGTGTCCGGGCAGGTGTTGCCGTTGGCGACATAGAACTGGCGCATCGCCACCGTCAACAGCTCGCGCGCCAATGCGTCGGTTTTCTGCATGTTGCCGGCATCGAAGGCGGCGACATTCTGCTGCGCCATGGTGGAGGGCGCCTGCCCGGACTGGCCCGTCTGCGCCATTTTCGCGCGCTTCACATAGTCCTGATAGGCGGGAATGGCGACCGCAGCCAGGATGCCGACCATCACCAGCCCAACAACGGCGAGGACGACGGCTACGATGATGCAGCCGCTGCGATTGGAAGACGGTGGCGCGGTGTTGCCGCGCATCGGCCCTGCATGCGACGCCATGGCGGCGGCG
>JBGSID010000305.1:0-27838 GCA_041751895.1 Lysobacteraceae bacterium
GACGCTGGCGCAGGACATCGGCCGGCACCATGGCTACATCGAGCGCGGCCGGCTGCGGCAACTGCCCCTGCCCTTGCGCCAGCAGTCCACGCAACGATGTTTCTTCCTGCCCGGTCAGCGCCACCAGCGCCTTCACCAGCAGATCGCAACCGGCCTGCTGGGCGATCAGGGTCGAAGCCGTGCTGGCAACGCTGGCCGACGACAGCACGGCCTCCGCCGGCGCGGTGAATCCGGCCTGCACCAATGCCGAGGTCGCCTTGTCAGTCGCGCGGATCGAGTCGATTTCACGCTGGTAGACGTCGACCAGCAGTTCGCACGCGCGGTACTGCACATACGTGTCCGCCACTTCGGCGGCCAGCGAGATGCGCGCATCGTGCCAGTCGCCGATGCGCGCCTCGATGCGTGCATCCGCCGCCTGCGATTGTCGGCGCAGTTTGCCGAACAGATCGATTTCCCACGACGCATCGACCGCGCCATGGCGGGTCGATGTGGCCTCCGCATCGCCTTGGCCGCTGCGGGTGGCGGATGCATTGCCGTTGACGCCAGGGAACAGGCCGGAATTGGTGGAGCGCTGTGAGGCGCGTGCTTTCTCGATCGCCGCCCAGGCACTCGCCAGCGTAGGACTGTCCGCTTCGGCCAGCGCCACCAGCCGGGCGATGGTCGGATCGTTGAACTGGGCCCACCAGGTATCCATCGCCTCGACCGACCCGTCATGCGGCTGCGGCGCGCTCCAGGTCGCGGGCGCCTGTGGCACGGGACGCACGTAGGTGGGGCCTGCCAGGCAGCCGGTCAGAGCGATGCCCAGGGCGACCATGGATAACAGCATGAATAACAGGCGGGGAAGAAGTGCAGGCATCGGCAGAGCCATTGAAACCGGATGCCGCATGGTAGAAGCGCGCATCGTTCGGTACCGTCCGGATCGGTAAAGTTGGGTAAATCACCGTGCCGAGTGCCCGCTCTGCTGGCACTCTTGGCTGGACTGCCCATGGAGTCGCCGCATCATGTCCCGGATTCTTCTCGTCGACGACGACATCGAACTGACCACGATGCTCGCCGAATACCTCCAGCAGGAGGGTTTCGACGTGGACGCCGTGCACGATGGCGAAGCCGGCATCGCCGCCGTCGCCACACACACCTATCAGCTGGTCGTGCTGGACATCATGATGCCGCGTACCTCCGGCATCGAAGCCCTGCGCAGGATCCGCAAACAGAGCGACGTGCCCGTGCTGATGCTGACCGCGCGCGGCGACAACATCGACCGCATCACCGGGCTCGAACTCGGCGCGGACGATTACGTGCCAAAGCCCTCCTCTCCCGGCGAACTGGTCGCCCGGATCCGCGCAATCCTGCGACGCACTTCCGCGACCGTCTCGAACGGAGAGGCCAACTCGGCCCGGACCCTGAAAGCAGGGGCTCTGCTGCTGATGTGCGGCACCCGGCAGGCCAGTTGGAAGGGGGCGCCACTGGACCTGACCGGCACCGAATTCAGCCTGCTGGAAGTACTCGCCCGCAATGCCGGGCATCTGGTCAGTAAGGAAGATATTTCGCAGCAGGCGTTCGGCCGTCCATTGGCCCGCTTCGACCGTCGCATCGACGTGCATATCAGCAGCATCCGCCAGAAACTGGGGCTACGCCAGGACGGCGAACCATGGATCACCAGTGTGCGCGGCATGGGCTACCAGTTGCTGGAGGATGGATGATGCGATTGCGCAAACCCGGTCGTCTGTTCTGGAAGCTGCTCGCCGCGTTGTGGGCCAGCGTAGTGGCCTCGTTCGCGGCCACCGCGCTGTTGTTCCAGCTTGCCGGCGTACGTCCGCCCACCGACCAGGACGGGGTGATTCTCCAGTTGTTTCCGTTGGTGCCCTTGGCGATCGCCGCAGCAACCATGGTGATCGTCTGCGCCGGCCTGGCCTGGTACATCGCCAAGCCAGTGGCCGAACTGCGCTGGGCATTGCGCCAGGCGGGCAAGGAACGCTTCGACACGCGCGTTCAGCCGCGCATGGGCGCACGCCGGGACGAGATCGCCGATCTCGCGCAGGAGTTCGATGCCATGGCCGCGCAGTTGCAACGGCTTACGGAGTCGCGGCGCACACTGCTGCACGATATCTCGCATGAACTGCGCTCGCCGCTGACCCGCATGCAGGCGGCGATCGGTTTAATGAGGCAAGTGCCGCCGCGCGCACCGGAAATGCTGAGCCGGATCGAAGGCGAAGCCGGGCGACTGGACGAGTTGATTGGAGAACTGCTCACCCTGCACCGTCTAGAAGCGGGCGCGCAATCCGGCCACGAACGCGTCGATGTCATCGAGCTGTTGCAGGCCATCGCGGAAGACGCGCATTTCGAGGCGCAGGCATCGGGACGCGCAGTGCGGATCGAGGCACCCGGCAGTTTCGTGGCGGACGTCAACGGCGAGCTTATCTATCGTGCTTTCGAGAACGTGATCCGCAATGCGGTGAAGTTCAGCCCGACGGGCGAGACTGTCGATGTCCTGGCGGGTCTGGATAGCGAAAATGGGGCGCTGGTTTGCCAGGTGTTGGATCGTGGTCCCGGTGTGCCAGCGGACCGACTGGCGACGATCTTCGAACCCTTTGCTCAAATCGAGGGTCCGGGCAACGCTGGCGGATTCGGTCTCGGACTCGCGATAGCCAAGCGCGCCATCGAAGCGCATGGCGGCCGTATCACGGCAGCATTGCGATCTGGTCGTGGGCTGGATGTCACGATCCGATTGCCCGGCCATTCGACCGCAGGCGCTGGCGGAAGCTGATGCCTGCTCTATCCACAGGCCACAAACAGTCAATCAGGGTCGAAGACCACATCGGACTGTCACTGGCCAATCGGGACCTGCCTCAGCGGCCGTTGAATCTGCCCTTGAGCCGATGCGGATGGACCCACCCCGCTTCCAGATAACTGTCGACAAAGCAGATCTTCACCTCTGCCATGCCGATGCTGCATGGGTAGATCCATGTCGTTGCGTCCTGCTTGTCGCGGGTGATGAACCACAAGGCATCGCCGCGTGCGAGACCCCAACTGCTGACCCGATGCACCAATAGATCTGCTTGGCCTTGTGCCGACACGATGGCAACGCGAATGTGGGCTTCACCCATGGTCGCGGTCTGATACACCCTGGCCATTGCGTCTCCTCAAGGGCTGTTGTCGGTCATTTGCCTGGGCCGGCACAGGCTTGCATACTCGGCACACATTGATCTCAAGGATGCCGCCGATGTTGTTGGAAACTCTGCTGAACCTCCGCAACGGACGCGAACGCGTCACGGTCATCCATCGCCCTGGCAGCTCCCGACCGGAGCTCGGAACCTCCCATCCACAAGAGGATACCCGTCGGGCGTCGATTCCCGCTGCCTGGGGTTGGGCCGGACACGGCGGCCGCGTGGAATCAGCCGTCACGATCGATGAGCCACTGCCCAAGCGGACCCAGACCGCCCTCTCCTATCGCGTGCCGGCTGACGTCCGACAGGCCATCAATGGCGATGTGACCGATGCGCTGCCTGCATCGCGCAAGCACGGTATCTCGCTCGATCTGAAGCTCTGACAGCGACTTTTTCTCCGCTGCCGCGCCTCACAATACCGGTGAAATTACGGTGAGTGTGTGGCTGATTCTTCTTCAGGATCAGCCACCTGCCCGGACCTGGCAGACACCCGTTTGATGAATGCAACGGCTTCGGCCCCTGCCGCGCGAGCCGTGCGCGACAGAGGCCGAAGCCGGATCAGGCGGCGATCAATTCATCGAGATCGAAGTAGCCGTTGTAACCCTTCACGTACACCGCAGCCCTGTGGCCAAAAAGCACCACGGCTTCGGTGCGCGTCTCGAGGACGCCATAGCCCTCGCCCACCTGGGTGGAACGCACCTTGGCACCAACAGGATGCCGCGCATTCCACGACGCAACCTTCTGCGCGACAGAGCCCGGTTCGCTGGTGTCGATCGACGGAGCGACCTGCACCGCCGTATCGGTGGCATCGGCGGGCGCTGCCGCGACGGACGGTGTGGTCTCGCTTGTGACGGACTCTTCCTGAGTCAGCTGTTGCAAGACTTCATCCGGCGTTTGCGATCGGATGGTCTGGACGAGCCGGGTAAGCACCTCGCCTGGTCCCAGCTCGACGAATACGGCCTCTTGCCCGCTCTGCTTTGCCTGGGCCAAGAGGTACTGGACGCTTTCCGACCAGCGGACGGTGCTGGCGATCTGGTTGGCGAGTGTTTCCAGGATGCCGTCGGTCTGATACGGACGCGCGGTGACATTGGCCACGATCGGAATGCGCGGTGCCGAGAACGACACGCCCGCGAGGAATTCTCGGAACTGCTCCATGGCATCACGCATGAAGACCGAATGGAATGCACCGCTGGTCGCGAGCGGATAGAAGCGGACCTTTCCTTTGCGGAACAGGAATTCCGCCTCGGCGATTTCCTCGCTCAGACCCGACAGGACGATCTGCGATGGTGAGTTGTAATTGGCCAGATAGACGTTGCGCAGATCATTCTCACGCAGTGTCTGCTCGATCTCTTCCCGAGTCGCATTGAGGATGGCGGCCATCGCCCCACCCTTCGCCTGACTCATCAGTTCGCCGCGTTTGCGCACCATCCGCAACCCGGTTTCGAAATCGAAACATCCTGCCGCCATCAAGGCGTCGAATTCACCGAGGCTGTGACCAAGAACCGCTGCCGGCTCCACGCCGGCGTCGTCCTCTTGCTGCGCGAAATACGACAGCGCATTCACCACATACAGCGCGGGCTGGGTGAACTGGGTCAGGCCCAGTTCTTCACGCGGATCTTCCAGGCACAGTTCGCGGATCGAGTAGCCGAGAATGGCGTCCGCCTGTTGCGTCCGTTCCGGAAAACGATCGAACAGCGCGGAGCCCATTCCCTTGGACTGGGCTCCCTGGCCCGGAAACATGTAGATTTTCATATGGTTAGTCTCGATACGGAATCAAATGGATCGGGCGCGGCCGCATCAACGCCAGCGTTGTACACACACCGCCGTGTTGATGCCCCCGAAGCCCATGCTGAGGTTGAGTGCGCTGTCGATCGCGTGGGATTGGCCTTGCGGACCAACCCAGTTGAACGATGAATCGATCACGTCGTCGAGGTTGCGCGTGGGGTGCAAACGGCCAGCCTGCATCTGAAGCAGGATCGCGATCAATTCCATCGCGCCTGCAGCGGTCAACGCATGGCCGGTGAGGGCCTTGGTGGCGTTGATCCAGGGATGGACAAGCCCCGTGCGGCGCAGGCTCTCGAGCTCGACCACATCGCCCAGCGGTGAACCAGTGCCGTGCGGATTGACGTAATCGATATCCGAGGGCTTCAGGCCGGCGGCGGCCAATGCGCCCGTGATCGCAGCGGTTTCACCGTCCGCCGAGGGGTCCGGATTGCGATGCGCATCCATACACATGCTCCAGCCCGACAGGCGGGCATACGGCGCACGACTTCGACGTGCAACGGCGTCGGCGCGTTCGATCACCACGGCACCACAGGCTTCCCCGTAGATGAAACCATCCCGCTGCTTGTCGAATGGCCTGCAGGCGAGTTCCGGCGTCAGTGCATAGCGGTCAGATCCCATCGCGCCCAACGAACGCAGCCCTTGGCATTCCCAATACGACAGGTCCATGAGGGCGCCGATGGCGATACAGGCATCGACGCGTCCGGAAGCCACCGCTTCGGCCGCTTCGATCACGGCGAGCTGTCCACTGGCCGATGCGCCTCCCACCGTCCATGCGCGGCCACGAATGCCGAAGGCCTCGGTGGATACGCCACAGAGATCGGTATCCATGAAGGACATGCCGTAGGTAGGCCGCAGATACGCTTCGCGTCCGCGATAGCGGTCGTGCTGCAGGACCAGCTCGCGCTGCTGCACGTTGCAGCCGCCGACCACAAGCCCGATGCGTTCAGGGGCAAGGTCGTCGAGCCCGGCGTCTAGCCAGGCTTGATCGAGCGTGGTCAACGCCGCCTGCGCAGACAGCGACAGGTTCCTGGCGACGACACCGGGACGCGTTGTCGGCAGGTTCAATGCCGGCAGTTCCGCGCCGAGAAAACCGGTCACCGCCGCAGCCCCGTCAGCAGCACCGCCGTCCTGGACAGGCAATTGCCGCCCGGGGCGCTGCATCACGCCGAACGCACTGCGTCCTTCGAGCAACGCGGTCTGGAACGCGGCGGCGTCACCACCGATCGCGGTGACGACACCGAGCCCGGTGATCGCGAGCGCGGGTTTCTCAGGCTTTGGCATGGATGATGTCAGCCATGACATCGATGTTCTCGGCGCGCGCGAGATCGACCATCGGGATACGGAGGGACAGCGTCTCCAGCGTCATCATGATGATGTCGGCGCGGTCGACCGAGTTGGCGCCCAGCGCCTTCAAGGAATCGCCGTGTTTGAACTCATGGTCCGCCAACGCGGGCAACACTTCTTTGGTGTGGAGGTAAAGGGTCTCAAGGATCTGTTCTTTGGTGACGCTCATGGGGAAATACTCCTGGGATGAAAGGTGTTGTGTGCAGCCCATCGACGGGCTTCTGATGACGAAGGGCTTGCGAACGTTTTTTTGAAGTCAGCTGCCGAAGAAGGCACGAATGCGATCCTTCACCTCCGGCTGTCCGAATGTCTTGTCGTGCATCGCGACTTCCTGCTCGATCACGGTGTCCAGCCCGGCCCGCAGCTGCGCCACCAGATGGTCTTTGAGGGTGACGAGCGAAGGGCGCGGTTTATCAGCAATGCTTCGGGCCAGCTCCAGCGCATACGGCATCACCTCATGACGCGGCAGCACGGGAAACGGAACACCACGCCGTTGCAGCTCCTCACCACGATAGGTGCGAGCCGTGATCATCATTTCCTCGGCAAGACTCAGACCCAGCTTCGCGGGAAGCACGAACGTGGAGCCCATGCCCGGCGTGAAACCGTACTTCATGAAATTGGCGGTATAGACGCTTTCCCGGCTGAGAATCGGGAAGTCGGCGAACAGACCGAGCACGAACCCTCCGCCGACGCCGTGACCCTGCATCGCAGCGACGACCGGCACCTGGCAATGCAGCGCCAAACTGTAGAAATCCCGATCGGAAAACTTCGATTTGCCTTCCGACAGATCGAGCAGCCCTTCCTTGGTCCCGCCGCTGGCGAAGTAGCTGTCGTAGCCGGTCAGGATCACGGCTTTACAGGTTGTGTCCTGCGCGACCGCGTCGAACGCAGAGATCAGCCCCTCGACCAGACCTGCCGAGAACGTGTTCTTGCTGACGGTGTCCTGCATCGTGATCTGCAGGATTCCGCTCTCGACCTCATGCAGGGTGACGACTCCGTCCTGGATCATAGCGTCATGGGTCATGCCGCCTCCCAGGGAAACGCCCCGGTCGTGACATAGCGCGCGATCTTCGCCTGGTTCTCAGGATCGGAAAACACTTCGACATTGGCCGCGATCGCGCGGGGCCGCGTCCGCACCAGATCCTCGCCCCATGCATCCATGTATCGCTTGTAGCGGCGGATGCCCGAAGCCGGCAGGCGGCGCAACCGCAGCAACTTGCGTCGCAGCAGGTTCACGCTGTCGGCCGACATATCGTCGACCAGCCCCCATGCCAACGCGGTCTCGGCCGGGACAGGCTCGGTCAGCAGCGTCATCGTGTTGGCCTTGGCCGGCCCGATGCGACGGATCAGGAAAGGAAGCACACAGGCAGGCATCAATCCGAACAACAGTTCGGACAAACCGAAGGAGGCGCTTTCATCGCATAGCACGATATCGCAGGCGGCCACAAACCCGATCCCGCCTGCATTGGCGGCGCCTCTGACATGAGCGACCGAGACGAACGAACCCATGGCCAGTCTCAACCACAGGTCATACATCGGTGCCGGGTCGAACAAGGGGCCGTCAACGCCACGGGCGACATCCTGCTCCAGGGCCTTGAAGTCGGCCCCGAAACAGAACACATCCGGCAGCCCTTCGAGCACGAGGATGCGGATCGCACCCTCGTGACGATCAAGCAATTGGTTGAATTCACTGATCAGACGATCATTGATGGTGTTGTTGGCGTCCGGCCGGTGAATCTGAACGAAACAGACGTCGTCCTGGAATCTGACTTTGAGGGTCTCGAAGTCAGTCCCAGTGCCTACGACATCCATTCGTAGATCCTCCGGTATTCCTTGATTTCCTTGAGGAACAATACCGGCTTGCCGTGCGTCTTCGTCGCCTGCGGAATGAACCCGGTATCCAACACGACGTTGCGGGTGCCGAAGCGGACGGCATTGCTGCCGACCAGCAGCTCCTCGTATTCGTCCATGGAGAGTTCGTAGCGGCGGTCGAGCTGACCCTTGATGTCGATCTCGCGCAGGCGATCCTGACCCTGCTGGGTCACCACGCCGCTGAAGAACTCGGAGCAGCAGCCGGAGCCGTACGAGAACACGCCCACGCGCTGAGGCTTCGAAAAGTCGCCGTGGTCGATGGTGCTCGCCAGCGCCATCATTGCGGTCGCGCCCATGATGTTGCCGACGCGCTGGCAATGGGTGATGCCCGGCAGGAAGCGACGGGCGAAATCCGCTTCGATATCGGCAGGCGCAATGCCTTTGACGTGCTTGCGCATCAGGTTGCGATGCGCGCCCTTCACCATGCCACCGAAAGGCGTGTGGTAAGCGAGATAGCCGAAGCTCTTGGCGTAATCCGCGCCCTGCACGCGCTTCTGGTATTCGAGGAAAGCATTCTCGCTGCAGTCCAGGTAGGACAAGAGCGAAAGATCGGAGTCGCCGGCTTCGGAGTCCGTCGATGGACGGCAGGTGTCCATGACTTCATAACCGTACGAACCGTTCGCGCCCGGATCCACCTGGAACACGTGCGGTGTTTCGCTCAACAACATCGCGACTGCGCCTGCGCCGCCGCTCGGCTCCGCGAAAGACCATTCCATCTTGAAGGCACTGCTGCCCTCTTCGATCATGAAACGCGAGATGTCGGTGGCAATGACCAGCGCCTTCGCACCCGGTGACACCTGGGCAAGGATGAAATTCACCGCATTCTGGAACCCGGCCACGCCCGAGAAGCAGGCATTCTTGACCTCGAACAACCGGCAATTGCGGTTGAGGCCCAGCAGGTCATGGCAATACGTACTCATCGACTTGCCGAAGTCGAATGCCGATTCGGTGCAGGTGATCACCATTTCGATGCGATCTTTCTCTTCCGGGCTGAGCCGGTCGATGATCGGCTTGGCGGCATTGACCGCGAAGGTGATCGGATCCTCATACGGAAGAGCGACGCTCTTCTGCTTCATCATCAGATTTTCAAAACGGGTCCTGTCGAGGTCCCGATGAATCGCCAGCTTCTCGACGTCGAGAAATGCTGTGCCGGCGAAAACGTTCATTGCTTCAATGCCAACTTTAACCATGGGAAAAATGCCTTTGAGCTGAAGATAAAGTCATGTCGGATCGCGTCGCGGGTGCGCTACGCGGTTGCGAA
Source organism: Lysobacteraceae bacterium (assembly GCA_041751895.1). Lineage (GTDB taxonomy): Bacteria > Pseudomonadota > Gammaproteobacteria > Xanthomonadales > Xanthomonadaceae > Lysobacter_I. The sequence goes on from JBGSID010000305.1 coordinate 9,427, forward strand.
ATTCGATTCGTGTGGCGGATCCGCGACAGCGGGTTTCACGCCATGGGCCGCCGCTGTGGTCAGACAGGACTGCACCCATGCGTCCAGAGTCGTCCGGGCCTTGTCCAGCGAGCCATCGAGGGCATCGTGGAGTTGCAGCGTCAACGCCATGCGGCCATTGACGGTGATGCAACCCGCGCCGATAGGATAGACGCGGGTAATGGCAGGGCAAAAGACCCAGCTTCCCCCGCCAGCGACATTCCAGACGCCGAGATTTGAAAACATGCCGGTTGCGCCATGCCCCAGGCGTTCGCGCTTGCGGATGTCCTTCCGCATGCCCTCCTCGCCCAGCAGGCGTCCCAGCTGCAGCAACGCCCACATGCCCCAGTGCTGGCCTTTCCGCAGGTAACCGTCGATCTGCGTCTGCACCACCTTGGCCGTAGGGGTATCGGACACGTCGACCGTCAGGAACGACATGTGCGGTGGCGACTCTGCAGGCCTGACCACGGCACCACGCAGGTTGACCGGCAGCATCCAGCGTCGGCCGGCATCGGGCGGCACCCACGTCCCGCGTACGGCCGCGTCGAGATGCGCGAGCAGATAGCTGTTCACCGTAACGCCAGCCGTCTTTGCCGCTTGAAGCATCGCTGCGGTCTGCTCGACGTCGAACAGGGACCAGGCCACACGTTCGCCAGGGGGCAGCAAGACTCTGGGACGCTCCCAGTCATATTCGACCGTCCATTTCTGGCGGCGAATGCCCAGATAGCGCAGCACCGACAACACCCCGCGCGCCCGACGCAGAAAGGAGGGACGGCCTTCGCGCAGCACCGGCAACGCTGCTGCCGACAGACCCTGCTGCGCCAACAGTGCGGCAAGGCCACTGACCCCGTCGTACTGGTCATGCGGCAATTCGTGCCACGACACCTCGGCTTCCGTCGGGGCATGCGCATCGGCCTGGCCGAATACGATCGAGATGTCTTCTCCACAGTCGCGCAGGGCGGAGAACATCTCCGCCACCCAGTCTTTGTCCGACGACGCACTCACTGGCTGGCGCCTTCCGTCTGTCCGCCCGTGTCATGTGCGGGTGTACCGCGTTCATCGTGATAGCGCTCGACGAGCGCCATGTACCACCTGAATTTCGGGTTGTCCCATTGGTAACCGTTCAGTTCCTGATCCAGACGGATCGAGTACTTCAGTTCGTCGGGCAGGACCTTCGTCATCTTTTTGAGATCGTCCGAAATCGGCTGGTCCAGATTGATCGCGAAACCGTACGGCTCCAGCATTCCGAAGTGGTGCAGCGAATGCTGGATGACGCCGAGGAATTCCTTCGGCAGTTTCGGGAAAATGCCGGGGATGTACTGGTGCATGTCGATGTCGGACTTCACGTCGACCGTGTAGAAGAACGTCGCGATCAGCGGGTTGAAGAACGGAATCGGAAACGCGATCGCGCTGCGCGCCAAGCCTTCCAGCGGGCCATTGCCTGCCACGGCGATCATGCCGCTCGGGATCGCATCGTGATGCACGCCGTGCATGTAGACGAAGTCGATTTCCGAATTGTGCGACAGCCAATGATCCCGGTAGAACCAGTCATTGAGCGTTGTCACATTCACTTTCTGCACCGCGAAAGCGAGCAGGATCGTCACCGGCATCAGTACGAGCGAAAAATTCAGGTACGTAATGACCATGTACCACGGCACCAGGTAAACGAGGTGCGTCAACAGACCGGTCAGATAACCGTGGAAGATCGACCGCAAGGTCTGCCCCTTGGTTTCCACGCGGCCCTTCCAGGCCGATTGGGCCAATACTTCCTGGACAAGATCGCGCTTGCGGATGTGCGCGATCAGGATGGCCGTCCGGTACACGGTGATGATCGACAGATGCAACCAGAACAGGCCGAATGCGATGCGCCGCATCCAGTCGACATAGTGCGGCCACGTCGGCGTGTAATAGATCAGCACGTTCTCAGCCAACAACATCGCGATCGCGATGTAATAGGGAGCCTTGATGTTCTGGACCTTGTGGATCAGCAGGAACACGCCGTCCTGCGGCGCGCGCAGAATGACCGGCACTTTGAATTTGGCGCCGTGATGGATCGGGAACATCACGGCCATGAACAGGCACAGACCCGCGCCGACCCAAGCCAACACATGTTGCGTGCCATACCCCACGAACATGACCAGGGCACAGATGCCGAGCATCACGAGGTAATCGAGGAAATCCTTGTCCTGGTATTTGATCCGTTTCTTGTGGGTGCCATACAACCTGTGGAAGCGCTCGACATTGATGGTAGACATGGTGATGTACTCTTGATGGAAGCTGGAGGCGCCTGACTGTCCGCATGTGATGCGGCAACAACGCCGATTCGTGGGGCTGGGACTCAACCCATGCGCTGGTGATCACCCGGAGGCGATTGCAGAACCACGTGCGCATTGGTGCCAGCGAATCCGAAGGCGCTCACGCCCGCAGTCAGCACACCGTCTCGCTCGGATGGTTCCCAGGCACGTGGTTCAGTGACCAGATAGAAGGGCGACTCGTCCAGATGGATCTGTGGGTTGAGTTGTTCGAAATTCGCCAACGCAGGCAGTTGCCGGTGCCGGAACGCCATGAGGAGCTTGATGACTCCCGCCATACCCGCCGCCGACTCGGTATGTCCGATGTTGGTCTTCACAGCTCCGATACCGCAGCTGTGCGGCGCGGCGCGTTTCGAAAAAGTACGTTCCAGTTGACGCCAGGCCCGCTTGAGCCCGGTGATTTCAAGAGGATCGCCCTTCGGCGTGCCCGTGCCATGGGCTTCGATGTAGCTCACCTGATCGACGGAAATACCGGCACGCACATAGGCTTCGTGGATCACCTGTGATTGCGCGTAAGGGTTCGGCGAGGTCAAGGTCTGCGCCTTGCCACCATGATTCACGGCCGAACCCTTGATCACGCCATGGATGCGATCGCCATCGCGCAATGCATCCCGCAATCGCTTGAGCAGGACAACACCGCCGCCCTCGCCTCGCACGTATCCGTCGGCACTGGCATCGAAAGTGCGGCACATGCCACTGGGCGACAACATGCCCGTCTTGGCGAAGGCGATGGTCGTAAGCGGTGAAACAACCGCGTTGACGCCGCCAGCCACCGCCAGGTTGATCTCGCCATGCTTCAGTGCCTGGCATGCGTAGTGCAGTGCGAACAGCGAACTGGAGCACGCCGTATCGAACGGCAGACTCGGGCCACGCAAGTCGAGGAAATACGACACGCGGTTGGCGACCAGGGACAGGTAGTTCCCGGTCGAGCGATGCGCTTCGACAACGTGCTGCCGGGCGCCGATCAATTCACGGTATTCCAACGTCGCCGCACCGGCGTAGACCCCAGTAGCGGATCCGGCCAGGCTGGCGGGCAGATAGCCCGCGTCCTCAAGGCAGGTCCAGGTCAACTGCAGCATGAGGCGCTGCTGCGGATCCATGAGACGCGCTTCGGCAGGCGACACCCTGAAGAAATCGCCATCGAAGAGATCGACCCCATCGATGAAGCCGCCCCACTTGTAGAGCATCCGGTTCGGTTCGCGCGGGTCGCCGTAATAATCCCGCCAATCCCAGCGATCAGACGGGACTTCACGGATGTTCACGCGGCCATTGATCAGGTTGTCCCAGAACGCGTCCGGGCCATCCGCACCTGGGAAGCGGCAGGACATGCCGATGATCGCGATATCAGCGTCGTCGTGCCGTTCGCCATGCCCTCCTCCGCTTTCGACTTCCTTGTCTTGCCTGCTCATCAGTACAGCCTCATTTCACTTGGCTGCGCAAGGCGGCCAGTTCACGTTCACGATACGTCACGTCGGTCAGGGTGCGCTCCGCCAACAGCTCGTCGGGGGTTTCGCGGTTGTAACCAGCGGAAAGATTGCTGAGCACCGACAGGCGCTGGGTAAGCAGATTCTTCATGGTCTGCCGCTTGGCGAGCCAGACGCCGTCGATCAGGGTGTATTGCGTGTTCAATCGTTGCCGATAGAACTTGCCCGCCTTGTTGTAGATGTCCTCGCGGACGATCAACTTTCTTTCCTTGTCGACCCAGAGTTGGGTCTTGCCGTACTGGGTCTTCTCGGACCGTTTGGCATTCGGCGTGGATTCGATGACCCAGACCGGGCGGCCTTCGTAGACATCATCGCGGAGGTGTCGATACGTGTACTGCTCGATCTTCTTGAGCTGCGTGTCGTCGACGAAGAACTCGGAGCCGAAGAAGCTGCCGCCATCCTCATTGCCACCGCCGCCGGCCACGATGCGCCGGGTTTTTCCGAGCGCCGGCAAGTACAGCAGGACATCATTCTCTTTCTTGTCGTCGTAGTACTCGAACGTGAGCATGCCGACACCCTTGTCGGACACCGGCTGCAGGACCAGCGCGACAGAGCGAGAATCCTTGCGCTCGGTGCCCCACTTCTTCTCGACGGCCTCGAGCACGCTGATCCGCGGCTTCTCGCGGCAGCTCATCGCATTGTTCTTCACGGCGTAACGGCAGGTGGTGAGCTGGACCTTGATCAACGCCGTGATGAAGGAGCCGCGATAGGCCCGGTCGGACGCTTTCATCACATCATCCGCGCTCATGTCCGCTGCGTGCAGCGACAACGGAGCGATCAGACTGATGCCGAGGGCAACCCTCATGGCGATGGAGACAACGGTTTTCATGACTTCACTTCATCCTGTTGGTGGGGGTTCAATGGGCGGCCACGGCCGGAGACGAGATCTCGTTCTTGACCGGGTACTTCAGCTGGAAGGCGAAAATCAGCGAAGGCGTCAGGAACAGCTCGCAGAGCAGGCCGGAAGTGATGGCCAGGAATCCGAATTTACCGAGGCTGGCGAGCCCCGGCGTCGAGGCCAACGCCATGATGCCGAAGCCGAAACTCAGGATCATCGAAGCGAAGACGACGGATTGCCCGCATTCCTTGACGGTGTCGACGAGCGCACGCCGGATGTCGCCATCCTTCCCGACTTCAAGCCGGTACAGCGACATGAAGTGGATGGTGTCGTCGACGGCAATACCGACCACAATCGGCGCCAGCATCATCGTGTAGAAGTCGAGCGGGATATCGAGCAGCCCCAAAAGCCCCAGCACCAACAGTGACGGCACGAGGTTGGGAATCAGCGAAATCAGGCCACTCTTGAACGAACCGAAAATCAGCAGCAGGGCGATCGAGATGATCAGCAGGCTCAGGCCGAAGCTCTGCAGCTCGTTGATCACCAGGTAGTTCGCGGCTTTCATGCCCATCGCGAACAGGCCCGTGATCGAAACGCTGGCATCCGGGTAATCCTTCTGGATCTTTGCGACGGTGGCTTCGATGTCCTTGGTCAGCGACTTGAAGACTTCGGTGTACTCGTACGACCCGTAGCTGCGCAGATTGACGGTGATGTTGGCCTTGCGATACGTCTCGCTGACCAGTTTCTCGCGTTCGTCCGGACTGGCCAGATTGAAGGTGAACAACGTCTGCGACAGCACCTGCCTGCTGTCGGGAATGATGTACTTGTCGGCCTGACCTTCGTTCTGTTTCTGATAGGCGTCCTTGACGACATCGACGATCGAGGACGTCCGGATCACATACTTCTTGTAGTCGTTTTCCAGCTTGCGCTGGAGCGCATCGATCTCATGCAATACCGCCGGATCCTGGAAGCCGTCATCCTTGCCGAGATCAACATACAACGACATCTGCGAAGCGCCGGAGAGCTCCTTGTCGAGCAGTTTGATGCTCTGGTAGAAGTTGGAAGTCTCTGCGTACTGATCGTAGAGGCTGTAGTCGACCTTGACCCTCGATGCGCCGTAAATGGACAGCCCCAGCACCAGCATGAATGGCACGATGAAGGTGTAGGGGCGCTTTTCGACGATCGGAACGACTTTGTCCAATTGGCGCTGCAGCCATGGGATGAAGGTCGGAATAAGCCGAGTCATCCACGAGCCTTCCGCCTTCGCTTTGTCCTGGGGAGCCGGCGACCAGAGACTGAGCAGAATCGGAAGCAGCAGGATCGTCAGGACAAAAACCAGGGCGACACCCATCGCCGACATCAGCGCGAAGTTGATCACCGGCACCAGACTGCCCGACATCAGTGCGAGGAGACCAGCCATCGTGGTGAGCGCGGTGAGGAAGCAGCCCATGCCGGCCTTCCCGTAGGTTTCATGCATGGCGCTGTCAAAATCGAGCCCGGATTCGCGAAAGTAGAGATAGCCGGACAGCATGTGCGTGACGTCGGCCATGCCGATGGTGAGAATCAGCAGGAATGTCAGTACGACGAAAGGCGAGATCGACAGCCCGGTCAAACCTGCGATGCCGAGCGTCCACAGTGTGCTGAGGGCGATGATCAGCGTCGGCCAAGCAGCACCGGCCATCGACCGGAAGATCATGAACAAGGTCGTGAGCATGATCAGCAGGCCGACCAGATAGAGCAGCGCCATCTCCTTGCCCATCCGGACCTGATTCTCGGAATCGATGGTGTTGCCGACCTTGTAGTAATCGAAATGGGCGGCGTATTTCTCGCGATTCAGTACGTCGTTGATGGCGGCATTCAGTGCGACATAGTCGGACATATCCGTCGGCTTGAAGCTCGGCGCATTCTGATCAGACGTTGCCTGGGCGTCCGTTGGATCCATGATTATCAGCTCAGCGGTAGCGGCCTCCGTGCTGTCCTCTTCACCAGCGACCTCGATCGGAACCGCGCCGAAATCGGTCTTGATGAAGATCACGCCGTAGCGTTCGTCATTCGAGAAATATCGACCAGGCAGATCACGTTCGCCAAGGGCTGTTTTGCGGATGGCCTCAAGCGCAGCAGGGTCCTTGGGCACCTCGGTCCCCACCAGCCATCTGGATTGCATGCTCTCCGCATCGACCGTCAGGATCGGCGCGTTGATCAACGTATCGACCTTGACGATATGTTCAAGCGCCGAGGACTCACCTTCCTTCAGACGCTCGTGATAGTTCAGAAAATCATTGCGGATCTCCTGCACCAGGCTCAACGATTGTTCCGAGAAAATATTGCCGTCTTTGGGCTTGTAGACGATCACCACGCCATCGTCACTGCCGAACTGTTCGCGGAAGGCTTCCAGGGCCACGAAGGCCGTGTCGTCCTGCTTCAACCAACGTTCGATGGTGAAATCGAACTGCAGCCGGGTCATACCGTACACAGACAGGCCGGTCATGCCCAACACGAATGCCACGACCAGAACACGGAAGCGAAGCATCAGCGCCGGCATCGCGACGAGACGTTTCTCGATAAAACTCAGGACCTTCTTCATGAAAAGCTTACGCTCGAATGGGTGTTTGCGATGGATGGCTGAGATTTGAACGCGCGGACGGTGAGCCCCTTGAGGGACACCACCGACGTTCCTTCCTCGGTGACGATTTCAATGTTGAATTTCCTCAGCTCGTCGTTGCCGGGCTTCGGTCGAGCGCCTTCGACCACGTAGACATAGCAATCGCGTGGCGCGCTGCCGTGAATCGTGACTTCATCGATGGCGAAAGGCAGGAACGGACCTGATGTCTCCTCTGCACCAGCGAATCCGGAGATGGTCTGCAGCGCACCATCGATCAGGCTGGGATGCAGACCGAAGTCGTCGGCTTCGCCCAGCAGCGATGGCGACAGCGACAAGCGGGCAAGGACGAAGCCGTCGCCAAGATGCAGGGTCTGGATCGTCTGGAAGGTCGGGCCGTAATCAAGACCGGATTGACGGAACCGTGCATAGCAGGTGTCCTTCTCGATGCGGCCGGTGCTCTTCTCCAGCAGCGATGCCACGGGCACCCGCGTGCCCTCTTCTGGACGGGCATGTGCCGCACCGCAGTCCAGGACACCCTCGGAATGCACGACCACGCCCTGCACTGGATCGTGCGAGGCGATGGTATAGACCACGTCCCCGCCGATGGCCTGCAGCGTGGTGACTGCGACTTGGATGGGATCGGCGAACATCAGCGGACGGACGAAGACCACATCGCGAATGCGCCAGACGTCGCTCATGCTCGCCAACGTGCCGGCGGCACGTGCGATTTCGAGCCAGGCGCTTCCCGGAAGGATGCGCTCATCGTTGACGCGATGGTCCTTCGCGTAGAAGGCGTCACGGGACAACACCGACGTGTAGCGGGTTTCCCAGAGATTCGACGCGTTGTGGGAAACGAGAGGATGCAGTTGCAGGGCAGCGATGGGCGTCGCGTCCGCAACCGCAGCGCGCGATGCGACATTCGACGGCCAATACCTTGTCTTGGCGAAAGGATAGGTGGGCAATGTTCCCTGCGGCGGCCTGTCGGCGACGGAAGGAAGTTGCTGCCACGGCAGATCGGTTCCCGCCACCCATGCCTGGGCAATTCCATGCAGGTCCTGCGCCTGCACCAGCGCCATCAGCATCCTTTCGTCCTGTCTGAGAAGTCCGTTACTGGCGCGATTTGCACCAGAACTCCCACGATACACGTCGGACACGTCACACTTCAACCACGTCTGCAAGCGGGATACAAGCTCCGCCGTGTCGGAAACGACGAGCGCCAATCGCTCGGGCATCGCTTCACGCCCGGTCCGCAGTGCGCGTGCAATGGCCGGCAGGTCATGCACCATGCCATCGCGCTGGAGATACTCGATCCACGCACTGGCATAGTCGCGCAGCCGGTCCTCGGAACGTGCTGACAGGACGAAAAGCTCCTGCGTCGGTGCCCGGGATGACGAGGATGCGAGATGCGGCACGTATTCTTCGAGCACGAGACACGCGTTGACACCACCGGCACCAAACGCGTTCACGAGAGCACGACGGCGTTGGTCCGGCGCAACATCCCAGGATTCGAGCCGGTTCAACAAACGGAACGGCGTGCGCTCGAACTCGATGTTCTGATTCACCGGCTCCGAGTGGATGGACGGCACGAACTGCCGATGCCGCATCTGCAGGAGGACCTTGGTCACACCCAGGATGCCGGCCGCCGACTCGGTGTGACCGACATTCGCCTTGATGGAACCCAGCACGCAGGATTGCAGGGGCGTCGACCCGAATGCCTGGGTCATCGCACGCACTTCGAGGCTGTCGCCAAGCTGCGTGCCAGTCCCGTGACCCTCCACGTAACCGATGCTTGCAGGCGAGATATCCGCCCGGCGCAGCACGTCGCCGATCAGCAACGCCTGGGAGTTCGGATTCGGTGCCGAATAGCCGTTCGAACGACCGCTGTGGTTCTGCCCGCTGGCCAGAATCAGGCCATGGATCCGGTCGCCGTCCTTCTCCGCCTGCGACAGCGGTTTCAGGATCAGGCTCCCGACGCCTTCGCCGGGAATGAAACCATCGTCGCCGTCACCGTAGCTGCGGCATTTTCCGTGCTGGGCCAGCATGCGGCGCTGGCAGAAGCCGTGATATTTCGCGGGATGCAGGTAGAGATTAACGCCACCCGCCACTGCGACCTGGCATTCACCGCGACGCAGGCTCTCGCTTGCCAGATGGATGGCGACCAGCGACGACGAACACGCCGTGTCGACCGGCAGGCTGCTGCCCTGAAAATCGAAGACGTAGGACACACGATTGGCGATCGACCACGGCAATGAGCTCGGCGACGCGCTGTCGGGATCCTGCCAGTGCTCCGCGCCCAGAAGATGGTACGCGTTGGTGGTGACACCAACGAAAACCCCGACATGGGCGCTCTTGCCTCTCGGGAAACGCTTGCGCAAATCCTCGCGAGTGATGCTCGCGTCCTCGAATGCCGACCACACCGACTGCAGGAACAGGCGCTCCTGTGGGTCGATGCTGACCGCTTCGGCATCGCCGATGCGGAAGAAGTTGGCGTCGAACTTGTCGTGGTCTTCGAGGAAGGCACCCCACTTGCAGTAGATCTTTCCTTGGCTGGCATGGTCCGGATCAGGATCATGGAACGCTTCCGCATCCCAGCGATCGCTCGGGACAAGACCGATGAGGTCGTCGCCTTGACGCAGGTGTTCCCACAATGCATCCAGATCAGAGGACTGCGGGTAATACCCATGCATGCCGATGATGGCGATCGGCTCGTCCGCGACGGGTTGACGCCCCTCGCCCGCCTGGGCCGCGTCAGCGATTGCAGACACCGGGCTGGCGATTTCGACAGGCGCTGCCTCCATGCGCACCGGCGCAGAAGGCCCGGCAACATCACCCGCAACATCGGGCGACGACGTGTTCAGCAGGACAGACAACGGCGCGGACGCTTCCCGAACGAGGTATTCGGCGAGTTCGGCGACCGTGGAATATTCGTAGAACAGGGTCTTCGGCAGATCGCCGAGATCCGCCATCAACCGCTCATTGAGACGGCCCACCATCATCGAATCGATGCCGTATGCGTCGAAACGCTCGTTGTCATCGATACGCGAGGGATCGAGCCGGATCTCTTCGCCGATCCGCTCCCTCAGGTAGTCCTGGGTCAGTCGCGCGAGATCAGTGCTGATGCTCGATGTTGCGCCGGAAGCGATGCCGCGTCCGGTCTCCGGAGCGGCCGAATCGTCCATGGCACGCAGCGCGATCGCGATCCTGCCCGGATCGCCATGCAGCACCATGCCCTGGGCATCGCTCATGGCCAACAGGTTTTCCAGAGCCTCCAGGCCAGCCTCGGCCGGCAACGGCGCCAGACCGGCACGTTCCGACGACGCGACGACCTCGTCGTTCGGGCGCATGCCTTCGGACGCCCAGAGCGGCCAGTCGATGGACAACGTCCGCCCCTGCCGGCTGCCCTTCGCGACCTGATCGGCACGTTCGTGCGCGAACGCATCCAGGAAGTGGTTGGCGTAGGCGTAGTCGGTTTGGCCGGCATTGCCCAGTGCGCCTGCCACGGACGAGAACGTCACGAACAGATCGAGCGCGTCTTCGCGAGTGGCATGGTCGAGATGCAGCGCCCCCAGGATCTTGGGCGCGAAGACCGCCACCCGATCCTCTCGGGTCTTCTTCAGCAGGAACGCATCGCGGTGAATGCCGGCGACGTGCAGCACGCCGTCCAGCCGGCCGAACTGTTGCCGGGCTTCCCGTACCGCAGCTTCGGCCTGTGCGGAATCCGCGACCTCCGCCTGTACGTACACGGCCTCGCCACCCAGTGCGCGCAGCGCTTCCAGTTGACGTTCGATGCCCTCGCCGAGCGGCGAGCGGCCCATCAGCACGAGACGCGCCTGATACTGACGCGCCAGGAACTCGGCGAGAAGCCGGCCGAGCGCGCCCATGCCGCCCGAGATCAGGTAGACACCGTGCTGTTTCAATGCCGCTTGTCGACCCGCTGCGCGAGGCGGCTGCGACTGCAGTGCCCAGCGCCGCTGCAGGCGCGTCGTCTGTGCGTGATCCGGCCGTGCGAGGACACGGTAGACCTGACTGCCCCATACGGTATCGGTCAGTTCGGCCACGGCGATTTCGACGTCATCAATCGAAACAGATGTCGCAGTCGGAATGATCTCGACGACCTTGGTCCTGTAAGTCGGATTCTCGCGATGCAGGCTCGCGTAGAAACCGCCGAGTGCTGCGCCCAGCGCCCGATTGACGGCAGACGGCCCCGAGACCAGCGACAGGAACCGGGTTTCGCCGGTGTGGCGATGCGCCATCAGCGCCTTGGCCAAAGAAGCCAGGAGGTGCGCGTTGCGGTCGAGTGTGCTTTCGGGCGTTGACGCGTCATCGGTCGCAGCGAACGAGGCGACCTGACGATGCAGGACGATACGAGGCATCAGCCCATTCGCCTGGAGCGTTGCGACCAGTTTGTCGGCGTCGTCGTCGCAACCCGGATCCACAACGATATGGTCGGGCGCGAGCACCTCGAACGCCGTGCCGAACGAAACGCCGACCATCGACACCGATCCCATCGATGCCTGGCCCAGACGCTCGGACAAGGCCTGACGCCAATCCGGCGTGGCACCCAACACGAGGATCGGGCCGTGCACGGAAGATAGCGTTGAGGACACCGCCTGTTCGACCCATTCCGGTCGATACAGGAGCGTCTTCGCCATCGCTTGCGCCTGCACGGGAATACTGGTGCTGATCGCCGGTGGAATAGTGGCGGCCATCGCCGGTGAATGCAGAACAGGCTTGCGTCCACCCCCCACCCAGTAACGCTCACGTGCGAACGGATAGGTCGGCAGACTCACCCGCTTCGCTGGCACGTCCGACGCATGTTGCGTCCAGTCGACTTCGGCACCCGCGATCCACAACCGGGCCAGTGCCCGCCAATCCTCGCGATTGAGGAGTTCGCTCAGGAAAGCCTGCCCGGTTTCACCCGGGATCAGACCGCCTGCGCCGGCATCGACAACGCGGCCGACATAACAGTCGTCCACGTTGGTGGCACGAGGCGTCCCCACGATCGTGGGTTGCGACGACGCCCAGCGCGACAGTTTGTCTCGCAGTTCCGCCCGCGACGTGGCCAGAACGGCCAAGCGCACTGGCAGAGCGGTCCTGCCGACCCGCGACGTATGTGCGATGTCGCGCAGAGAAGCCCCATCGGGCCGTCCCAAAAAATCCGCCATGCGCGTGGCATAACGCACCAGCGCCGCCTCATCGCGACCTGAGAGCACGAAGAGCTCGGGGCCCGAAACCGGAAGATCGATGACCTGCTCGCTGCCCGTTCCCTGCGGCAGATATTCGGCAAGGATCAGATGCGCATTCGCACCACCGGCGCCGAATGCACTGACTGCGGCTCGACGCGGTTGTCCGTCCCGGCGCGGCCACGGCACCAGACGTGTCTGGACGTGGAACGGCGACGAAGCGAAGTCGATATGCGGATTGGTGGTCTCCGCATGCAACGACGGCACCAGTTCGCCGTGGCGGATCTGCAACAGGGCCTTGGTCAGCGCTGCGATGCCAGCGGCGGCTTCGAGATGCCCGATATTCGATTTGACAGAGCCGATCGCACAGAACGATTTTTCGTCGGTGTACTCGGCGAACGCCTGCCGCAGTCCGGCCAGTTCAATCGGATCGCCCAGCGATGTCCCGGTGCCGTGCGTTTCGATGTAACCGACGCTGCGCGGATCGATATCCGCCGTTTTCAGCACTTCGAGAATCAAGGCCGTCTGCGCGACCGGATTGGGAACGGTGTAGCCGTGCGTCTTGCCACCATGGTTCAAGGCGCTGGCCTCGACGATCGCGTACACCTGATCGCCATCGCGCAACGCGTCATCCAGCGACTTGAGCAGGATGGCGCCCGCGCCTTCGCCCGGGACGTAACCATCGCCGCCATCGCCGAAGCTGCGGCAACGACCGTCGCTCGACACGAAATTGCCTTGACTGAGATTCAGGTATTTCTGCGGATGCAGGGTGAGATTCACGCCACCGGCGATGGCCGCATCCACGGTGCCGCGACGGATGTCCTCGGCGGCCAGATGGATCGCGCTCAGCGAAGACGAACACATGGTATCGAGCGCAAGGCTCGGGCCGTGGAAGTCGAAGAAGTAGGACACGCGATTGGCGATCGACGCGTGCGACGAGGTGGGAATGCCTGCTGCGGCATCGCCCGCGTAGAGCTCGTACTGTCCCCACATCACGCCGACATACACGCCGATCCGTTGCCCTGCAAGCCGGTCCTTGCTGTAGCCGGCATCCTCGATGGTTTCCCACGCGGTCTCCAGGAACAGGCGTTCCTGCGGGTCGATCAGCTCGGCTTCGCGCGGCGAGACGTTGAAGAACAACGCATCGAACTTGTCGATGTTGTCGAGGAATCCACCCCACTTCGAATATGTCTTGCCCGGCTGGTTGCGCGCGGGATCGAAGTACAGGCCATGATCCCAGCGGTCAGTGGGAACCTCGGTAATGCAGTCGCGGCCTGCACGGAGGTTGTCCCAGAACAGATCGAGCGATTCCGCCTGCGGATAACGACCAGCCGCGCCCACGATGGCCACGCGCCGTTCGGCTCGGGGAGAAGATCCGAGCCTGAAGCGGTTCGGCGCCGCCACGGCTTTGCTGCGAACAACCGTCGCCGGTGTCGACGTCGATCTCGATGTCGAGGTTTGCGGGCGGGCGGTGTCTGCGCGCTCCCCTGCTCCGCTCAACTCGCGCATGCGCTGCGGGAAGGTGGCGAGCAGATGACGCGCCAGACGTTCGATCGTCTGATGTTCGAACAACAGAGTTTTGGGCAGCTCGCCGAAATGTTTTTCGAGTTCAGCGGTCAGCGTCATCGCCACTACCGAATCGATGCCGTAGTGCTCCAGGGACGCCCGTGGATCGATCCGGTGTGCAGGCACCTTGAGCACCCGCGAGAAGTGCTCGCGAAGATAGGCTTCGGCCTGCTCTTCACGCGAGGTTGCGCCGGCTTCATCGGCAGGCTTTGCATCGACCGCCTTCGCATCGGCAATAGCGGCCGGCCGTGCCACGGCGGTAGCGGCAGGTGCCTCCACCTTCGGCCGTATTTCGAGCAAGCGTTGCAGGCGCTGCGCATCACCCGAGAGGACCAGCACCTGCGGCTGCGACACGCGCAAAAGGCTGCGCTCGAAAGCGATCAATCCCGCCGATGTCGACAGCGGACGGACCCCGGCAGTGCGCCACAAGAGGTCGATCGCCGACGCTTCAAGGCCCATCCCGCCTTCGGCCCACAGCGGCCAGTTGATCGAGAGCGTCTTGCCGCGTCGCAGGCCCGCGATCACCTGGCGCTCACGATGGGCGGCGAACTGATCGAGGAATCCGTTGGCCGCGGCGTAGTCCGCCTGACCGACATTGCCCAGCGCGCCGCTCACGGATGAGAACAGGGCGAAGAAATCGAGGTCGAGGTGGCCCGTGGCCTGATCGAGCCATTGCGTGCCGCTGACCTTGGGCGCCAGCACTTCGTCGAGGAGCGCCTTGGTCCTGGTCGGCAGCAGGCCATCGCGCGAGGTCCCCGCGCTGTGCAGGATGCCGTGCAGACCGCCGAACGTCTTGACGAGCGCATTCACCGTCGTCCGGACATGTTGCTCATCCGTCAGGTCGAGTTCGCGGTAATGCAAGCGGCCCGACCCGGCCGACAAGGCGTCGAATTGCTGCTGGCGTTCGCTGTCGAGCGCGCTTCTGCCCGTCAGCACGACCTGGGCACGCGACGTCTGCGACAGGATGTAACCGGCGAAGACCTGGCCGAGGCCGCCCATGCCGCCGGTGATCAGGTAGATGCCATCGTTCCTGAAGGCCGAGGTATCGGTGCTGACGCTGTCTTGCGGCAAGACCTGCCAGCGGCGCACGCGCATCGCGCCATTCTCGAACGCGATCACCGGTTCGTGCCGGATCGCGCCTGCCTCGCGGAGATGACGCGCCAGCGTCTCGGTGGAAGTGGCGGACGGCACCAGCACGATCTGCGCGCGGATCGCCGGATTTTCCATGGTGGCTGTACGCAGCATGCCGTCCAGACCGGTCAGGACCCGCTGCGGATCCTCGCTCGGCAGCACGACCTGCAACCAGCGTCGCGCCCCGTTCTGCGCACCATTTCCGTCGCGCAACAGCTCGAGCAGATTGCCGGCATGGTGCCGGTACTGTTCGGCAAGATCGCTACCGGGCGCACTGTTCGACGCCTGACAGGCATCTGCAGCCAGTCCTTCAGCTTTGGCGAAAGCATTGGCATCCACATGCGGCAGATCGCAGATGAGCACTTCACTGCGCCAGCCCTCTGTCGGTGTCGGCAGCGGCGACGGCCGCGTGACCGCTTCCCAGGTATTGACCGCCATCAGGAGCTCGGCGGACGTCGCCTCTTCGCGACGGGCCGGACGTGAGGCCAAGCCGCGCAGTTCGACGCAGACATCGCCGTCGGCGTTGCACACGTCGATATCGAGTTCGACCACGGAGGCTTCAGCTCCGCGTTGCTCGGCATATCGGACCCAGGCCCACATCGTCGGTGTACACGGCGCGAGAATGCGTGCCGAGCGCAGGGCGAAAGGTAGCGGCACCTGATCGACGTCGCGGCCGGCGGCCACGAGCAGGCCGATGGCGGACTGCAGAGCGCCATCCATCAAGGCCGGATGCAGCCAGAATTCGTCCGTGGAATGCGCAAGATCGGACGAAAGATTCAACTGCGCCAGCACTTCTTCCGCGCCGAGCTGCACGCGCTCGATGCACCGGAACGAACGACCGTACTCGATGCCCATGCGGGTGTAGCGCGAGTAGACGTCGTCGCTGGCGAGGTCGCCATGCCCCAGTCGTTCACGGATGCGTTCGAGATCGAGGCGGGCCCGCGTGATGCCGGCCATTTCGCGGACACGTCCGGTGCCGTGCTGGACGGCATCGTCCGCAACGGCAGTGGTGATGGCGACAGCGAGGTCACCGCGTTCGTCGAGTGCCAGTGTGACGGTGACCGTCGTCGGCGACGGCACCGCAAGCGGCCGCAACCAAGTGATGTCGTGCAGTTCCAGACCAACGCCGTCGGCCCATTCGGGCACGGCGAGGACGGCGGCAGCCCGCATCATTTCCAGATACGCCACGCCGGGCACCAGCCGTTGCGTCGCGCCCTCGCCCAGGCGGACGCGGTGATCGTCGAGGAAGAATTCCTGACCGTTGAAGGTCGAACGGTATGCCTGCCCGTGCAGATCGGAGACGTTCGCATGCAGCAACGGATGCAGGCTCGTCGCGGTTGCCCGGCCGGAAGGGCGTACGCGGTCGACCCAGCAACGATCACGCGCGAAGGCATAGGTCGGCAGGCTGATCAGTCGCGGACGCGAGGCGCCTTCATAGGCCTTGCGCCAATCGATCACCACGCCCTGCACCCACAGGTCGGCGACACGGCCGAGCCTGTTGGTCGCGAACCAGCGATCGATCGTCGCCTGCAGGTCGGTGTCCGTATTGAAGAGCGCCAAGGCGCCGCCGCCGGAATTCGCGCGGCCACGGTAGCAACTGCTGGCGTCGGCACGATCCTCCAGCCATGCCTGCAGACCATCGGCCAGTTCATCGATTGACGCGACGACCAGCGCCAGACGTTCTTCCATGGCCTCGCGGCCGATCTGCAGGGTGTAGACGAGATCGGTCAGGTCGACATCATTTCGATCAACATCAGCCGCATCGACGCCGGCATCCGCAGGACGCAGGAAGGCCAGCAGGTCGCGCACCTTCTGCACAAGCTGTTCGGACGACCGCGCCGAGAGCACCACCGCCTGCGAGCCGGTCCGATGCGACGGGCGCATCGCGGCATTCGCGTCGGTCCTGGGCTGATATTCCTCGATGATGAGATGGGCGTTCGAGCCACCCGCACCGAAAGACGACAGACCCGCCATGCGGGGAATGCGCCGGCCATCGATCTCCATGCGTTCCCATGGACGCAGAACGCGATTGACTTCGAACGGCGTGTTCGCGAAATCGATATGCGGATTGAGCACGGCGGCATGCAGCGAAGGCGCGACCATCCCGTGCTTCATCTGCAACAGCACTTTGGTCAGGCCCGCGATACCGGCTGCGGATTCCGCATGGCCGATGTTCGATTTCGCCGAACCGATCAGGCAGAACCCCTTGTCGGGCGTGTGCTTGCGGAACGCCATCGTCAGTGCCGCGATTTCGATCGGATCACCCAGCTTCGTGCCGGTACCGTGGGCTTCCAGGTAACCGATCTGTCGCGCATCAACGCCGCAGGACTGCAGCGCCATGGAGATCACGCCGGCCTGCGCCTGCGGATTCGGCACCGAATAGCCGTTGGTCTTGCCGCCGTGGTTCAACGCACTGCCGCGAATGACGCCATAGACATGGTTGCCGTCGCGCTCGGCTTCGGAAAGCCGCTTGAGGATCACCGCACCGACGCCTTCGGCCGGGATGTAGCCGTCGCCGCCCTCGCCGAAGCTCTGGCAGCGGCCATCGGTGGCGATGAACTGGCCCGAGCTCAGCAACAGATATTTGTTCGGATGGATCGTGACGTTGACGCCACCGGCGATGGCGAGATCGGTCCGGCCTTCGCGGAGATCCTGGCAAGCCAGATGGATGGCGGTCAGCGATGACGAACACATGGTATCGAGCGCGAGGCTCGGCCCATGCAGGTTCATGAAATACGACACGCGGTTGGCGATGCTGGCATAGCTCGACGGCGTAACGCCGCGATCGCCCAGCAGGCTCGCTTCGGCGCCAAACATCTGATATTCGCCGTACATGACGCCGACGTAGACGCCGACCTGTCCCGGCTGGTCGGCACCGTGCGGGATCTGCAGACTGGTGCGCGTATAGCCCGCGTCTTCCACCGCCATCCAGGCATGCTGCAGGAAGATCCGTTCCTGCGGATCGATGCGCTCGGCATCCACCGGCGGGATGTTGAAGAACAGCGCGTCGAATTCGTCCACGCCCTCGATGAAACCGCCCCACTTGCTGTAGTGGTGCCCGGACTGCGTGCGATCTTCGCTGAAGTAATCGCGCCAGTCCCAACGATCCGCCGGCACTTCCTCGATGCTGTCGATGCCGTCGCGCAGATTGCGCCAGTAGGCGTCGAGATCGCGCGCGCCGGGATACCGGCCGCTCAGGCCGACGATCGCGACGGGTTCGTCGCGGCGTGAAGCCTCGCGTACGGACTGCGCGTTGCCTGCGAAACGCTGGCGTCGAC
>JBGSID010000306.1:0-1836 GCA_041751895.1 Lysobacteraceae bacterium
GTCCCGGCGGCCCGAAGCCGGGCGGCAACCGTGGCCCACGTGGTGGCGGGTTCAAGGGCGGCGATCGCTGAAGACACCTTCGGATATCACCGGCACTTAATTCCGGATCCAGATGAATACCCGTACGCAAGATGCATTGAGCAAGGTACCCGAGGTCACCCTCGGGTTCTGGATCATCAAGATCCTGGCCACGACCCTGGGCGAAACCGGCGGTGACGCGGTCTCGATGTCGATGGACCTCGGTTATCTCGTCGGCACGGCGATCTTCATGGCGTTGTTCGTGGCGATGGTCGTTGCACAGACCCTCGCCCGCAGATTCCACCCGTTCCTGTACTGGGCCACCATTCTCGCGTCGACCACGGTGGGGACCACGCTCGCCGACTATGCCGACCGCTCACTCGGCATCGGCTATCTCGGCGGTTCCACGCTGTTGGCTGCACTGCTGATCGGCTCGTTGTTCGCCTGGAAAAAGTCGCTCGGTTCCATCGATATCGGCTCTGTGCATACGCCCAAAGCCGAAACGTTCTACTGGTTCACGATCATGCTGTCGCAGACACTCGGCACTGCGCTGGGCGACTGGACAGCGGACAGCGCCGGTCTCGGCTATCTCGGCGCCGCGATGATCTTCGGCGGTCTGATCGTACTGGTCGTCCTCGCATACAGGTTTACGGCAACCTCCAGAACGGCACTGTTCTGGGCCGCATTCGTACTGACCCGACCGCTCGGCGCCGTCGTCGGCGATTTCCTCGACAAACCCATCGCGGAAGGCGGTCTGGCATTCAGTCGATACACGGCGACAGGCGCGCTGCTCGCGGCCATCGTGATCCTGATCATCATGTTGCCGCAGCAGGCGGCCAGGAAAACGCATTGACAGGCGTTTGATCGAATCCATGCCGGTACGCCCGTCGTGTGAACTGCGACATCACACAACCGCCACGCTCCACCCTCGCCCGCCGCCGACACTGCAGCCGTCCTCCACGACGGAATGCCCATGGCCGCACATCCTGAAAGCGACTACGACCTTGTCATCGTCGGCGCCAGTTTCGCCGGTGCCGCCTGCGTGTCTGTGTACTCGAACGCAAACGCGACCCCTGCCTGAAGCTCCACACCACCGACATCATCGTCAAGGAAGCTGCCGAGCGCACATGGCTCAATCGGATGCCGGCGCATCTGGTGAGCAAGGTCGAACGTGAGTGCCATCCCACTCTGACCCCTGTTTTTCCTGGGTGGGTGAGCCTGAGCCAGCCGATCACGAACTCAGGCGACCGGGCAGCGAGGAAGCGAAGAGCGGTTTGATCATCTGCCGAACCAGTCGCTTGCCGGGCTCGTCTCGGGAAGAATGTAGACGACGCCTGCGGTCTGTTTGAAGGCGGGAACCACCACGGAGTAGTAGAACGAGGGTGGCACGTTGATGCAGCCGAACGAGATGCGGTTGTCGTCCGGGGTCGCGCTGCGCAGGCGCTCGGCGCGGCGTTCCTGAGGCGTGCCTGGAACGACCGGATGCAGCGCGATGGACGCTTCGTAGTCGATCAGCAGGATGCCGCGGCCGTGGATGTCCTTGTCCAGGTAGACCACGAAGCGGCCTGCAGGCGTGATGCGGTCTTGAGGCCGGATGGCCGACAGCGACAGGTCACCGATGCCAGCGGCGGTCTTGTCGCCGCGCGCCGAACCCAGCAGGGCAGCGTCATCGCCCTGCAGCTTGCCCGCCGCGTCAAACACGAACACGCGCGCGGACACCTTGTCGATCAGGATGAAGGGCAGGCCGGCGTTGTCGCCCGATTCGCCGATCCAGTGCGCCACGCGGTGCACCTCCAGCGACGCATCGTGGTCAGCGAA
>JBGSID010000307.1:0-15951 GCA_041751895.1 Lysobacteraceae bacterium
GAGGTCGGCGATGCGCAGCGTCTCCCCTGCCGGCAGTCGTTCCAGCGCCTGTTCCACCAGCAATTCGGTTTCCGGCCGCGGAATCAGCGTGTCCGGCGACACGGCCAGATCGAAACGCCAGAAGCCCCGACGCCCGGTGAGATACGCGACCGGCTGGCCGGCAGCACGCGCCTTCACGAGCGTCTCGAACATGCCTGACACGGCCTCATCGACCGGCGTATCGCCATGCGCGAACAACCATGCGGGCGAACGTCCGATCGCGTGCGCCAGCAGGACACGGGCATCGGCGCTGTCGATGCGTTTGCCTGCTTCGCGCAGCACTGCATCCAATCGGGGGCGTGGACTCGTCATTGCATCTATCGTAGCCGAGCAAGCCAACGGCACCGCAACCGCATCCGACAGATCGAGCGACCCATGCACAGAACGTTTTCCCTGCGAGCCCTGGCGATCACTGCGGCCGCAGTCTTGATCGCCGGTTGCCAGAACATCGGCTTCGGCATCGTCAATCTTGGCGTCTCCGCGCCGGATGCCAGCATCGTCTACGACAGCGCACACTCGCTCTCTCTGGATGTATACCGGCCTTCCGACGCCAATGAAGCCGCACCCGTCGTGGTGTTCCTCTACGGTGGCAGCTGGCGACGTGGCGAGCGTGGGCAGTACCGCTTTGTCGGCCAGCAGCTTGCCCGCCAAGGCGTACTGGCGATCGTGGCCGACTACCGTACCTTCCCGCGCAGCACGTTTCCGGGCTTCGTCGAAGACGCAGCAGGCGCAGTCGCTTGGGCACAGGCACACGCGGCGGCCTATGGCGGCGACCCGAAACGCCTCTTCGTCGCCGGCCATTCGGCAGGCGCACAGATCGCAGCATTGATCGGCACCGACGCGCGCTATCTCGCTCCGCACGGGATGACGCCCCGCGACCTCGCCGGCGTGATCGGCCTGTCCGGACCATACGACTTCGACATCACGGGCTATGAAGACGTCTTCGGGCCCGAAACCCAGTGGCCGCTGGCGCAACCGGTCAATTTCGTCGACGGCGACGAGCCGCCTTTCCTGCTGGTGCACGGCACCGAGGACGACGTGGTGGAAGCGAAAGACAGCCAGGAACTGGCCGACAAGCTGCGCGGAGTCGGGGTCGAGGCCACGCTGGTCTGGCTGCCGGATGTGGGTCATCTGGCCCCGCTGATGGCGTTCTATGACTCCGACCGGCACCCGGCCATGATCCACGCCATTGTCGATTTCGTGATGCAGCCGGCTCACCGCTGAGGTCGTTGCCGCTTCACGGATGTACCGACATGACGGATGTACCGACATGGGGATCAAGCCGGATGTGATCATGGCGATAGCATGGATCGAGGACACATCAATAGTTTTTATCTATCGCGTCGATACGATCAATTCATTAGAATGATCGTTGTGGGGCGTCTATCATTGCGCCAATCGCAATCGATCCGATCTTTCAACACCACTCCACAGAAGGAAACACGATGTCGTTGATCAATACTCAGGTTCAGCCATTCAAGGCCAACGCTTTTCATGCGGGCGAGTTCGTCCAAGTCACCGACGAGACACTCAAGGGCAAGTGGTCTGTGCTGATTTTCATGCCGGCCGCCTTCACCTTCAATTGCCCGACCGAAGTCGAGGACGCGGCCGACAATTACGCTGAGTTCCAGAAGGCCGGCGCCGAGGTCTACATCGTCACCACCGATACTCACTTTTCGCACAAGGTCTGGCACGAAACCTCCCCGGCGGTCGGCAAGGCGAAGTTCCCGCTGGTCGGCGATCCGACCCACCAGCTGACGCGTGCGTTCGGCGTCCATATCGAAGAAGAAGGCTTGGCCCTGCGCGGCACCTTCATCATCAATCCGGACGGCGTCATCAAGACCCTCGAAGTCCACGACAACGCCATCGCCCGTGACGTCTCCGAGACCCTGCGCAAGCTGAAAGCTGCCCAGTTCGTCGCCGCCAACCCGGGCCAGGTCTGCCCGGCGAAGTGGAAGGAAGGCGCGGAAACCCTGAAGCCGTCGCTGGACCTCGTCGGCAAGATCTGAATGCCCTCGCCCTGACCTTTTTCGCCAAACGAAGAAAGGCCAGGCGAATGCAGCAAGTGTTTCACCCCGCAACACCTCCGTAGCAACCTCCGTGTCATCCCCGGCGAAGCACGATGCTTCGTCGGGGCTCCCCCGGCAACACGAACCGATCAGCTTCGTTTGCATCAGCGGCTTGCACCGCAACGGACCACGCCTTCCCGGCGCCGACGTCCTCCCTCCCCGTCGGCAGTCTTTCGCCGCAGGTCGCTGATGCAAACGCAGCGCCATCTTTCTTCCTTTACGCATCCGCCCTCACAAGGAGCAGGCCGTGCTCGATTCCGATCTCAAAGCCCAACTGCAGGCCTATCTGCAGAAGCTGACCCGCCCGGTCGGCATCCTCGCCGCGCTCGACGGCAGTGCGAAATCGCAGGAATTGCGGGAATTGCTGGTCGAACTGACTCAGCTGTCCGACAAGATCACGTTGCAGGAAACGAACAACCCAGGCGACCGCGTGCCGTCGTTCGCACTGACCACGCCCGGCGAGGACATCTCGCTGTGTTTTGCCGGCATTCCGATGGGCCACGAGTTCACTTCGCTTGTGCTGGCGCTGCTGCAGGTTGGCGGCCATCCGTCGAAACTCGCGCAGGACGTGATCGAACAGATCCGCGCGCTCGACGGTGACTACACCTTCGAAACCTATTTCTCGCTCAGCTGCCAGAACTGCCCCGACGTGGTGCAGGCGCTCAATCTCATGGCCGTGCTCAACCCGCGGATCAAGCACGTCGCGATCGACGGCGCGCTCTTCCAGGCCGAAGTCGACGCAAGACAGGTGATGTCCGTGCCGACGATCTTCCTCAATGGCGAGACATTCGGTGCCGGTCGCATGGAGGTCAGCGAGATCCTTGCGAAGCTCGACACCGGCGCGACCGCGCGTGAAGCCGCGAAGATCGCAGCGAAAGACGCGTTCGACATGCTGATCGTCGGCGGCGGCCCCGCAGGCGCGGCAGCCGCCATCTACGCAGCACGCAAAGGCATCCGCACCGGGATCGCCGCCGAGCGTTTCGGCGGACAGGTGCTGGATACGATGGCGATCGAGAATTTCATCTCCGTACCCGAAACCGAAGGTCCGAAGTTGGCCGCCGCAATGGAGCGCCACGTCCGCGACTACGACGTCGACATCATGCATCTGCAGCGTGCGGAACAATTGGTTCCGGCAGGCGCAGATGGCCTGATCGAAGTGAAACTCGCCAGCGGCGCGTCGCTCAAATCGAAGACCGTGATCCTCGCCACTGGCGCGCGCTGGAGGCAGATGAACGTGCCCGGCGAAAACGAATACCGCAACAAGGGCGTCGCCTATTGTCCGCACTGCGACGGCCCGCTGTTCAAGGGCAAACGCGTCGCGGTGATCGGCGGCGGCAATTCCGGTGCAGAAGCGGCGATCGACCTCGCCGGGATCGTTGCCCATGTCACGCTGATCGAATACGACGGCACGCTGCGCGCCGACGAAGTGCTGCAGCGCAAACTCCGCAGCATGGCGAACGTCGACATCATCGTCTCGGCGCAGACCACCGAAGTCCACGGCGACGGCCAGAAAGTCGCGGGCCTGAGCTATCTCGACCGTGTTGCGCAGTCGTCGCACACGCTGACGCTGGACGGCGTGTTCGTGCAGATCGGGCTGCTGCCCAATACCGAATGGTTGAAAGGCACGGTGGAACTGTCGCCGCGCGGTGAGATCCTGATCGACGAACGCGGCCAGACCTCGTTACCCGGCGTGTTCGCCGCCGGCGATGCCACCATCGTGCCGTACAAGCAGATCGTGATCGCGATGAGCGAAGGGTCGAAAGCGGCACTCGGTGCCTTCGACCATCTGATCCGCAGTACCGCACCGGCAACCACGCAGGCGGCGCCGCAAAAAGAGCCGCAAGCGGCTTGATGGCCGCATTCGCGAGCGTAAGCCGTTCGCGAATACGTCTGCAAAGCACCTGACAGAGAAACCCTGTCAGATAAGACAGGCAATCAAACATAGGAATGCATGGTCTTTTCGCGGTACTTTCAGATCAAGGAACAGGACTGCACGAATCGGATCGTTTCCCATGCGGAGTGCATCCGCACTGGGGACGGTGCTGACCGCCGAAGTCACGCCGCAGGCCAGCGGCTCGCCACGAAGGTATCGCCATGAATCTGCGCGATCTCAAATATCTGGTTGCTCTCGCCGACCACAAGCATTTCGGACATGCCGCGTCTGCGTGTTTCGTCAGCCAACCGACGCTCTCGACCCAGATCAAAAAGCTGGAGGATGAGCTGGGCGTCTCGCTCGTCGAACGCGCACCACGCCGGGTGATGCTGACGCCTGCCGGCCGCGACGCTGCCGATCGTGCGCGCCGCATCGTCGCCGATGTCGAGGAAATGAAAGAGGCCGCGCGCCGCAGCCAGAACCCGGAAGCAGGCACGGTGCGCCTGGGCATTTTCCCGACGCTCGGCCCCTATCTGCTACCGCACGTGGTCTCCCGCGTCCGTGAGCGCTTTCCGCAGCTCGAACTGCTGCTGATCGAAGAGAAGACCGAAGTGATCCTGCGCCAGCTGCGCGAAGGCCGGATCGATGCCGGCGTGCTCGCGCTGCCGCTGCATGACGATCAATTGCATCTCGAATTCCTGTTCGAAGAACCGTTCATCCTGGTGGTGCCGGACAGGCATCCGCTGTCAAATCGTCGCGACCTGACCATTCAGGATCTTGCGCACGAACATCTGTTGCTGCTGGAGGATGGCCACTGCCTGCGCGATAAGGCGCTGGATGTCTGCCATCTCGCCGGAGCCGGTGAAAAGACAGGCTTCCGAGCGACTTCGCTGGAAACGCTGCGCCAGATGGTCGCCGCGAATGTCGGCATCACTTTGCTGCCGTTGCTTGCAGTGCAGCCACCGGTCGCACCATCGCAGGATCTGAATCTATTGCCGTTCCGGGCACCTGCACCCAGTCGTCGGATTGCGATGGTCTGGCGCCGCAGTTCGGCGATGTCGGATTTTCTGAGCAAACTGGCGACCGTGTTCCGCGAACTGCCCAAGGATCTGCTCGACACCGACAGTCTGCCTGCGCGAGCGGACACGCGTCCTCATGCAAGCCTGTCGACCTGAATCATTTCAGCGATCAGCGCTTGTGCGTATGTGGACCTTGTTCGCATGTTGATATCGACACGACGTCTGCCCTGCAACATTCACCATCACTATCGAATCGATCGCAATAATCGATCACACCTGTCGTTCAAGCGGCGTATGCTCGAAAGCGTTCCGGATGCTGGCACGCACCTTCAGCCAACGCTCTCGATTCGATCGAATCGGCCCATTGCAGCAGCAGAGAAGAGGTAGGACACCATGAGTTTGAAAGGTTCGAAAACGGAAGAAAGCCTGAAAGCCGCTTTCGCAGGCGAATCACAGGCCAACCGTCGATATCTTTATTTCGCGCAGAAAGCCGACGTCGAAGGCTACAACGACGTGGCCGCAGTCTTCCGCTCCACGGCGGAAGGCGAAACCGGCCACGCGCATGGTCATCTCGAATATCTCGAACAGTGCGGCGACCCGGCGACGGGTCTGCCCTTCGGCGAGACATCGAACAATCTGAAATCCGCGATCGCCGGTGAAACCCACGAATACACCGACATGTATCCGGGCATGGCCAAGGCCGCGCGCGACGAAGGCTTCGATGAAATCGCCGATTGGTTCGAAACGCTGGCGAAGGCCGAACGCTCGCACGCCAACCGTTTCCAGAAAGCCTTGAACGAACTGGGCGCCTGACCCACGGGTCACCTCATCCGTTCCGGGCCGTCCAGGCGATGGCCGGCCCACCCGCTTTCTTCCGCGTCTCCTCTCCCGGCGCGGAAGAAAGCACCTTCTCCAGGACACTTCTACGACGCCGTGTTGCGCCGCAAGTGTCATCGCAACGCCCGCCGCGATCACCATCACCGCTTCGCCGCCGAAGCCCCGAGTCGATCATGAGGGACGCATGAGCCAGCCTCCGACCCCCACGCCTTCCGGCGCTTCGCGCGAAGGCAGTCTCGACGCGCCGACACGGCATCCGCTCGACTGGAAAAATCCGGAATTCTGGGATGAAACCGCGCTCGAAACAGAAATGGAGCGCGTATTCGATCTCTGTCACGGCTGCCGCCGCTGCGTCAGCCTGTGCCAGAGCTTTCCGACGCTGTTCGATCTGGTCGACGGATCGACCACGATGGAAGTCTACGGCGTCGCCAAGGCCGACTATTCCAAGATCGTCGATCAGTGCTACCTCTGCGATCTGTGCTACCAGACCAAGTGCCCGTACATTCCGCCGCACGAGTGGAATATCGACTTCCCGCATCTGATGCTGCGCGCGAAAGCGGTGCACTTCCGCAAGGACGGTGCGCCGATGTCGGCAAAACTGCTGTCCAACACCACTGCGGTCGGCCGCCTGGCCTCCATCCCGGTCGTTGTCGACATGGTGAACTGGGGCAATCATCAGCCCGCCCTGCGCGGCATGATCGAGAAAACCCTCGGTGTGCATCGCGATGCGGAAGTGCCGGCATATCACAGCCCGACGGCGCTGAAAAAACTGAAACAGGACGATCGCGGCGACGGCGCCGTCGATGCGGGACCGACCCACGGCAAGGTCGCGATCTTCGTCACCTGCTACGGCAACTACAATCATCCGCAGATGGTCGAGGACCTGGTTGCTGTGCTGCGCCACAACGACATCCCGGTCAAGCTGATCCGTCAAAACCAGTGCTGCGGCATGCCGAAGCTGGAACTCGGCGATCTCGACAGCGTCGACGACTACAAACAGCGCAACATGCCGTTGATGAGCGAAGCGGTGAACGACGGCTGGGACATCATCGCGCCGATCCCGTCCTGCGTGCTGATGTTCAAGCAGGAACTGCCGCTGATGTTTCCCGACGATGCACAGGTGCTCGCGATCAAGCGCGCGATCTTCGACCCGTTCGAATATCTGATGCACCGCCAGACGGCCGGCCTGCTCAAGAACGACTTCAAGCACGAACTCGGCAAAGTCGCCTGGCAGGCGGCGTGCCACCAGCGCGTGCAGAACATCGGCCCGAAAACCAGACAGGTGCTTGAACTGGTGCCGGGCACCCACGTCACGACCATCGAACGCTGCTCGGGTCACGACGGCACCTACGGCGTGAAGAAAGCGACCTACGCGTCCGCGCGCAAGATCGCCAAGCCGGTCGAGAACCGCGTGAAACAATCCGACGCGCAGTATTTCACCAGTGACTGCGTAATGGCCGGCGCGCATATCGCCCACGGCTTGAACGACGGCACGACGGCGGAGCATCCTGTGACGTTGCTGCGCAAGGCCTACGGAATCTGATCCTGATGAACGCAGCCCTGATCAACGCAGTCCTGATGAACACGATCCAGTGAACGCAACTCCATGACCGCACTCACCCGCTCCGATCTCTATTCACTCGAAACCTACTCGTCCGAACGCACCGCCTTCCGAGCCCGTGTGCTCGCGCACAAGCAGATGCGCAAGCTGCATCTCGGCGAACACGTGACGCTGTTGTTCGAGGATCGCCTGACGATCCAGTATCAGGTGCAGGAGATGTTGCGGATCGAGCGCATCTTCGAAGCGGACGCGATCCAGGAGGAGTTGGACGCCTACAACCCGCTGATTCCCGGAGGCAGCGATCTGAAGGCAACCATGCTGATCGAATATCCGGATGAAGCCGTGCGTCGAGTCGAACTGGCCCGACTCGGCGGGATCGAACATCGCGTCTACGCCGAAGTCGAGGGGCACGGCCGCGCCACCACGCATGCGGACGAGGACATGGACCGCAGCGACAACGACAAGACCGCCGCCGTGCATTTCCTGCGCTTCGCCTTCACTGCGGATGCGATCACGGCGTTAAGCGCCGGCACGCCGCTGATCTTCGGTCTCGACGATCCACGCATGCCGTTGCGCATCGAAGCGCCGACCATCACCCGCGAAGCACTGCTGCAGGATTTCGCTTGAGCAGAACCACTGCCGCGCGCGCCGGCGCGACGACCATCATCGTCACGTCAATCCTTGTCGCTTACGTCGCCAGTTATGCCGCTTATCGGCAAACGCACATCGAACGATGGGATCACGATAACCGCGAGTATGTGATCTTCGGATCGCGGATGTCCTACCGCCTGTTCAGGCCGTTGAGCTATCTCGACGAGGCGGCGACCGGCGTCGGCGCACATCTCGGGCCGCATCGCTGAATCACGGGTCTCTGGGTAAACTGTGCGCCGGCTCCGCGCACCGGAAACGACCATGCTCCGCTGGCTACTGATCTTCGTCGTCATCGCCGCTGCCGCCTGGTGGCTGGCGTCACCGCCCGCACCTTCTTCTGCAGCGTTCACGACCGCGAACGGCCAACCGGTTCTTGGCTGCACGCCACCTGCGCGGCTCGCCGGCTCGGACGGCGCCGTCCAGAGCGCGACTCCCGGCGGGATGTCACCTTTCCATTTGCAGAACGCGACTGCACAGCCGCTGGCGGGTTTCAGTGTCGCTGCACGGGTGCTGTCGCGCGAAGACTACGACCACGGCCGCGAAGCCGATTTCTCACCGGTGGATCTCGCGCTGGGCTGGGGACCGATGCGCGACGACGCCGTGCTGTCGCAGCTCGACATCAGCCAGTCCGGGCGCTTCTATCACTACCGCTGGAGTGGCAACGCGCCGATCCCGCCGGACGAGATCGTGCGCAACAGCGCGAACATGCACATGGTGCCGGCGAACTCGGCGGTGGCCTCGGCACTGGACGCGGTGAAGGCCGGCGACCAGGTGCGCATCGACGGTTGGCTGGTGGCGATCGAAACGCCCGATGGTTGGCGCTGGCACAGCTCGCTAACGCGCGAAGACTCCGGCGCCGGGGCCTGCGAAGTGGTCTATGTCTGCGGCGTGAGCCGTCGCTGATCACTCCCGAGTCCTGCAGATCATCGCCAAGCGCCGCAGGCAGGAAAACCCGCTTCAGTCGTCGCCGAGCCCAACCGCACAACTCACACCAGTGCCGCCCAGGCCGCAATAGCCGTCCGGATGCTTCGACAGATATTGCTGGTGCTCTTCTTCCGCGTAATAGAACACCGGTGCCGGGTACAGGATTTCGGTTGTGATCGACCCCAGGCCCGCCGCCTTCAGACGAACCTGATACGCATCCCGACTGGCGATGGCTGTGGCGTATTGCGCCTCGGTCTCGCAGTAGATCGCGGACCGGTACTGCGACCCCGTGTCGTTGCCCTGACGCATGCCCTGGGTGGGGTCGTGACTTTCCCAGAAGGTTTTCAACAACGCTTCGAACGAAACGACCGCAGCATTGTAGACCACCAGCACCGCTTCGGTATGGCCGGTTTCGCCACTGCACACTTCCCGGTAGTGCGCATTCGGCGTGTAGCCGCCTGCATAGCCGACGGCGGTGGTGAATACACCGGGGATCGACCAGAACTTGCGTTCCGCACCCCAGAAACAGCCCATGCCGAACTGGACCCGCGCCAGCCCGGAGAACGCATCGCGCAACGGGCGACCGTGGAGGTGATGGACATTGGACAACCGCATGTCGTCCGCACGTCCAGGCAGTGCCCGCTCGGGCGAAGGCATGCGCTGTTTGTCTGCACCCACTCCCAAAGCACCCGCTCCGAACAATGACTTGAACATCGATGCACCCCCGATTGGATAGGACACAGAGGCCACGACCGGGCCGAACGTTGTACGAGGCTGCAATATGTGGACGACAGCGCTTGGATCAAGTTTTGCCCGGGCGCGCCGAAAACACGGCCGGCGCGACTTTCACACGGTTCCGGCCCAGCCGTTTGGCCGCATACAGCGCCTTGTCGGCACGCTCCACAGCCGGCTGCGGCTGCGCTTCGCCCAAGAGCTGGATCGCGACGCCGATGCTTACCGTCATCGTCAGCGGCTGCTGCTCGTACTGGAGCTCCATGCGTTCGACCGCACCCCGGATCTGCTCGGCGATCGCGCGCGCCATTTCGGTCTGGCGTGCCGGCAGAATGATCAGGAATTCCTCGCCGCCATAGCGTCCGAAAATATCCTCATGCCCGAGTTCGCTGCGTACGGTCTTCGCGATCTCACGCAGGCAATGATCGCCGCAGGCATGGCCGAGCCTGTCGTTGATCGATTTGAAATTGTCGATATCCACGAACAGCACCGATGCCGGCACCTGTTCTCGATGGCCCTCGTGGAACGTGCGGACAAGCGCCTGATCGAGGCTGCGGCGATTGAAGGTCCCGGTCAGGGCATCCACTTCTGCCGTGTGGCGCAACTGCATCGCAGTGAAGGCTTCATCGATCTGCAGGACGGCGATCCGCGCCAGTTCACGCGCGATCTTCAACTCGTCCGGATGGAACACGGTGGCGCCGCTGCGCTCCAGCACCAGCGCTCCCCACGACGGCGCGCGCACAGGCAGCGAAACGGCGGCCTCGATCGCCACCGGCGTTGCATCGCCGGTCCGCGCCACCGGCTGCTGCACGTCGATGTTGATCGCGAGCTTCTGGCGCAACAACGGCAACCGTGGCGAAATGTTTTCGACCAGCGCATCGAGGGCGCTCCCGGGATTGGCCGCAACCGTATCGCGCCCGTGATAGCCACGGATGATGACCAGCGCGTTGTCGACCGGCACGATCCGGCGCAAATGGTCCAGCAGCAGTCGCGTCGCCATTGGCTGGATGTCTTCTGCACCCGCGCCCCGCAGGCCCATCTGCAATGCGGTCAGCAGTTCGGAACGCACGGCTTCGCGATACATCCTCCGCTCGGAATCGGCACGGGCCAGCTGTTCGCGATCGCGCTGTTCCCGGTATTTGCTGATCCGGCTGATCAGACCGACACCGATCATGGCCGCGCACAGCACGATCGCCAACTGATAGCCGTAAGTGGTCCAGAGGCCACCAGCAATGACCCCGCGCGAAGCCAGTTCCCAGGAGAGGATCGACACCGCGAGCACCAGGACCGACAGGAACACCGCGCCTGAAAATGGCACCTTCCGGCGCAAGGCTTCGACCAGCATCAACAGCGCCACGAGACAGCCGGTCATCCAGAGGCCCGGCATCAGCCATGTGGCAACACCGTCCAGCCGCTCCCTCCACGCCAACAACAGGCCGGCCGCGAGCAGCAGCAGGGTGCAGGTGTTGTCGACGGCCTTCGTCCAAGCGGGTTGGAGATCGCGGGCATCGATATAGCGCAACAGAATCCGGAAGGAGACCACTTCGAACAGCAGCGCCACCGCATGCAGACCCGCGCCCCCCAGTTGCCGCAACAGACCGTAGTTATCGAACAGATAGATATGCCCGTTGAAAACGGACAACAAAAACAGCGCCGACGAACAGAAAGAGAAGAAAGACAGGAAGCTGAGATCGCGGGAAGCGAAGAACAGGGCCAGCCCCATCAATGCGAGCGTAAACAGGCTGGCGTAAGCGATGCTGGCAAGGATGGTCGCTTGCTGCAGGTAACGGTCCGCCAGTGCTTCGGAAATGATTTCCGGGCGCAACCCGACCATGCGCAGGCCGCGTGCACTCATCTCGACCCGGATTTCGCCCTCCCAGGTGTTGGGAAGCCGCACAAGGTAGCCCACCGGCATCGGACCTTCGGCCGTCTCGGGCATCAAAAAACTGTGCTCCGGCGTACCCCAGACATCCCCCACCCGGAATTTGATCTCCTCGGCCGGCACGCGGCGCAGCCAGATCACCCAGTGCGGCGACTCCTTCGTATGCGGGGGCAGCACGAAACGGAGCTCGGCGCGTGCACGACGGTTTTCTTCGGACACCCCCAGCACCAGAGCGCCACCATCGAGGCTCAGGTCCGCAAGACGCCCCTGGACATCGGGCAATGCCACCAGTTCCAACGGCAGCGGTTGCTCCTGCGGGGCCTCCACACGACTTGATGGCAGGGCATACGCGCCCAGCAACAACACGACAAGCCCCACGCCAAGGGCACGGAGCCATTGCTGGGACATATCCCAACGCGGGAACGCGATGTCTAGCCGGAGATCGCGAATACCCGGATCTCCCTCATCCCGGCGGCAGCCTGCGGCCAACGCCATCCACCGGCGCAATCGACCTTGCACTTGAGCCTGCAATCGCCCCTCTGCACCGACGCTTCATTTCCAGGTAGATCGGCACATGCGCCCATCACCCACTCCCCCATATCGTTCGGCTTGTCTGCTAGCGCCAAACTCCTTGTCATGGCGGCTTGATGTCCACCGGCCACAGTAACATCAAGCCCATGACTGCGGCAGCTGCATGCAGGGTGCCCGCAGTCACGAAACGACCATGAAGCCACACCGCTCATCCCAAAAGCCGGCATAACCTCTAAACTGTTTGTTTTCGCAGTCTGCATCGTCGATGACCCCGGAACACTCCACGGACACGCCCACCGCCGACGCCACCGAGCGCCGTCAGGATTTCATTCGCCAGATCGTTCGCGAGGATCTGAGCAGTGGCAAACACACCACGATCAGGACCCGCTTCCCGCCCGAGCCCAACGGCTACCTGCACTTGGGCCATACGCGGGCAATCTGGGCCGACTTCGGCCTCACCGAGGAATTCGGTGGCCGCTGCAACCTTCGTCTGGACGATACCAACCCGGCTCGGGAAGATCCGGAATACGTCCGCGCGATACAGGACGATGTACGCTGGCTCGGCTATGCATGGGCGGAACTTCGTCACGCTTCCGATTATTTCGGGGTCTTCTATCTGGCCGCCGAAAAACTCATCCGACAGGGCGACGCGTTCGTCTGTGATCTCAGCGCAGACGAAGTCCGCGCTTACCGGGGCAGCCTGACCGAACCCGGTCGCGAATCGCCGCACCGCAATCGCAGCGTTGACGAGAATCTCGACCTGTTCCGGCGCATGCGCGCAGGCGAGTTCCCGGACGGTGCGCGCACGCTGCGCGCGAAGATCGACATGGGCAGTGGCAACATCAATCTGCGCGACCCCGCGATCTACCGGATCAAGCATGTCGAACACCAGAACACCGGCAACGACTGGCCGATCTATCCGATGTACGACTACGCGCACTCCCTGAGTGACGCCGCCGAGGGCATCACCCATTCGCTGTGTACGCTCGAATTCGAAGATCACCGCCCGTTGTACGACTGGTGCGTGGACAAGGTCGATCTGGCGAATCATCCGGAGCTGCTGAAGCCGCTGACCGACCACGGCCTGCCGTTCGAAGCCAGCAAACCACGGCAGATCGAGTTTTCGCGCCTGAATCTGAATTACACGGTCATGAGCAAGCGCAAGCTGATGACGCTGGTCGAGGAAGGTCTGGTCGACGGCTGGAATGACCCGCGCATGCCGACCCTGCAGGGCATCCGCCGCCGGGGTTACACGGCGGACGCGCTGAAACTGTTCGTTTCCCGCCTCGGTCTGTCGAAACAGAATTCGCTGATCGACTACTCGGTGTTGGAAAACACCGTGCGCGAAGACCTCGACAGCCGCGCGCCACGACGGATGGCGGTGCTCGACCCGCTGAAGTTCGTGCTGACCAATCTGGCCGAAGAGCACGCCGAAGCCCTGACCTTCTCCAATCACCCGAAAGACGAGTCCTTCGGCAAGCGAGAGGTGCCATTCTCGCGCGAGCTGTGGATCGAGCGCGAAGACTTCGTCGAAATCCCGCCGAAAGGCTGGAAACGTCTGATTCCGGGCGGCGAAGTGCGCCTGCGCGGCGCTGGGATCGTCCGCTGCGATGAAGTCGTCAAGAACGACGCCGGCGACATCATCGAACTGCGCGGCACGCTTGATCTCGAATCGCGCCCCGGCATGCCCGGCGCGGACCGCAAGATCAAGGGCACGATCCATTGGGTCAGCGCACGGCACGCGATTCCGGCCGAAATCCGCCTGTACGACCGCCTGTTCACCGTCCCGAATCCGGACGACGGTGGCGACAACGACAGCGGCAAGACCTATCGCGATTATCTGAACCCGGACTCGCGCCGCAGCATCCAGGGCTACGTCGAACCCGCCGCAGCCGAAGCCGCACCCGAACAGCATTTCCAGTTCGAACGTATCGGCTATTTCGTCGCCGACCGCTACGACCATCGCGCCGATGTTCCCGTGTTCAACCGCAGCGTGACCCTGCGCGACACATGGGCGGCGAACGCCTGACCCAGGCCTGATCCACGCCTGATCATGCCGGGCCGCGCACCTGCGCGGCCCGCGTCACCACCGGAGAATCGCCATGAACATCCGTGAATTCGCGACCGCCGCGCTGTTCGCTTTCCTGTTGATCGGCTGCACCGCACCGTCGACATCGCCCGACGCCCCGAACGCGGACAGCGGGCGCACCATCGCGGCTGGCGATCCGGCTACGGCGCCAAAATCCGTCGCAAGCGCGGCAGCCGACCCGGCTTCGGACACGATGGAACGCGCGCCGGGTTTCGCGCCATCGAATCTGGACCGCAGCTGCAGGACCGATAGTGATTGCGCGGTGAAGGATGTCGGCAACTGCTGCGGCGCCTACCCGATGTGCGTGAACAAGGACGCAAGCACCAACCCCGCCGCCGTGCGCGCCCAGTGCGCCAAGGACGGGATCGCCTCGGTCTGCGGGTTCCGTGAAGTCGCCGGCTGCACCTGCAAACAGGGCCGCTGCGAAGATATCGCCCGGATACCCGGGGCCGGCAGTCTCATTGGAGAGGAACGCTGATGCTCTACGCACAAGTCCATCTGACCCTGCCCGCCTGGGTCCACGACTTCGTCGACACCGCGCGGGTCTATGCTGGAGACGCCGAGAAAGTCGGCCTGGCGATCGCGCTGTCGCGACAGAATGTCGAAGCCGACAGCGGCGGCCCGTTCGGCGCGGCAGTCTTCGGCCCGGACGACCGCATCATCGCCGTCGGCGTCAATCGCGTGCTGCCGCACAGTTGCTCGGTTGCGCATGCGGAAATGATGGCGTACATGCTCGCGCAACAGCGCACCCAGCGCGCGCGGCTCAATCGCGACGAACACGACGCGCCCTGCGGCCCGATCGTGCTCGCCACCTCCGCCCAACCCTGTTGCCAGTGCTACGGCGCGACCGTGTGGGCCGGTATCGACCGCCTTCTGATCGGTGCCCGCTCGGAAGACGTCGAAGCGTTGACGGCCTTCGATGAAGGCCCGCTGCCGGCGGACTGGATCGGCGAACTGGAGAAACGCGACATCATGGTGACGCGCGACATCGAACGCGACGCCGCCTGCGATGCGCTGCGCGCCTACAGCGCACGTGGCGGGTCGCGTTATTGAACCTTTGCAGGCGTGGGCCCCGCCCGCTGCCGCGATCGATCCATTGAAGGTTGCAAGGGACCGATACCGCTTCGATCGGCGTTCGAAGCGATCGGATACGCCGCAATGGCGGGCCAGGGCCCGCCCTACCATGGATCCCACATGACCACCGATGGCCTCCTCTGCTACTGCCGCCCGGGCTTCGAGCCCGAGCTCGCCGCCGAACTGACCGAACGCGCCGCCATGCGCGGACTCGGCGGCTACGCACGCACCGAACGCAACAGCGGGTATGTCGTTTTCATCGGCGACGACGGCCTTGCCTTGACGCAGGCGCTGCCCTTCCGCGACCTGATCTTCGCGCGACAGAAGCTGCGGCTGATCGCAGAGCTGCGCGATCTGGATCCGAAAGACCGGATCACGCCGATGCTGGCGGCGCTGGGTGAAAGCGGCCCCTCACCCGCTCTGCCGGGCACCCTCTCCCCGCAAAGCGGGGAGAGGGAAGAAAGCCCACCCTCGCTCTCGCCATCACCCTCACCATCACTCGATCCGCTCGCTCTTCCCTCTCCCCATGCATCGCATGGGGAGAGGGTGCCCGCAGGGCGGGTGAGGGGCCGCTTCGGTACTCTCCTCGTCGAACACCCCGATTCCGACGAAGCCAAGCCGCTGGCCGGGCTCGCCCGCAGCTTCGGCAACGCGCTACGCCCGGCGCTGC
>JBGSID010000308.1:0-27762 GCA_041751895.1 Lysobacteraceae bacterium
CATCGCCCGGCTGCACTGCATCGCCCTCCTGCACACGCCGCTCGACCACCACGCCAGTTACCGGGCTGCCGACCTGCGCACGCGACACCGCCACTACCCGACCCGTCGCCACCACCGTCTGTACCAGCGGCCGTGCCACCACTTCATAACCGGCGAAGGCCGGCCCGCGTACCTTCTGCACCAGCCACCAGCCCGTGGCCCCCAAAGCCAGACAGGCGACGGCAGCGATGAGCAGGGGGCGTTTCATGGCGGAACTCCGGAGCGTACTCAGCGGCCACTACCATACCGACTCGCGAGGCTATCGGTCCGGACTTCGGCGGTGGTTCGGCCTTGAACCAGACCCGCCTCAGCGGCAACACGGACCCGCGCGACTTCATTGAATGCCCGCCCCCTGCCCGTCCAGGCCAACGCCTCTTCTTCCTCAATGCATGATCTGGCGCATGAGCGCCAATGTCATGGTCAAGCGGATACCGGACAGGATTCCCTCATTTGCCGCCGCCGCTCCGCCAGATCGAAAACAGGAGCCAGATGCTGCCCAGCACCGAGCAGAGGAAGCCCGCCAGCCCGAACAACGGCAGCCCGAGCAG
Organism: Lysobacteraceae bacterium; assembly: GCA_041751895.1. Classification (GTDB taxonomy): domain Bacteria; phylum Pseudomonadota; class Gammaproteobacteria; order Xanthomonadales; family Xanthomonadaceae; genus Lysobacter_I. The sequence continues at coordinate 588 of JBGSID010000308.1, forward strand.
CGTCGGCCCACCTTCGACCGTCATCACGATCGATGAGCCGACGATGAGTGCGGCAATCACGATGCCGACGGTCAGCCTGTTGGCCGAATGCGCCACTTGATCGCCGACATGCCCCAGACGCTCGACATCGAATTTCACCCGCAGCTCGCCATGACGCACGCGGCGGACAAGGCTGGCCAAGTCAGCCGGCAGCGATTCGAGCAAGGTCAGCGCTTGCCGCGAACTCTTGCCTAAACGCCGCAGGATCGCCTCGGGTGAATGCCGGGCCAGCATCTCGCGTCGTACGAAAGGCGCTGCTTCGGACGCCATGTCGAAATCGGGGTCGAGTTTGCGCCCCATGCCTTCGAGGGTCACGAACACCTTCATCACCATCGCCAACTCAGGCGGCAACGCCAGATGGTGATCGCGCAGGATCGATGCGATATCGCCGAGCATCCCGCCCAGGCTCAGTTGTTTGAGCGGTACGCCATGGAACCTGTCGAGGAACGCCTCCAGATCCTCGACCAGCGCTTCGAACTTGTCGGGTGAGGCATCGTCCGTCCAGTCGGTCAGCACATCCGCACAGCGGATCGCGTCCCGCCGCACCAGCGCGTGCATGAGGTCGATCAATTGATGGCGACGCGCATCGGAAAGATGACCGACCATGCCGAAATCGATGAGCGCAAGTCGATTGCCCGGCAGGAAGAACACATTGCCGGGGTGCGGATCCGCATGGAAGAAGCCGTCCTCGAACATCATCTTGAGCACGATCTGGGCGCCGTATCGGGCGACCACCTTGCGGTCGATGCCGGCGGCATCCATTGCGTCCACATCGCCAGCGGGGATACCGACGATCCGCGCCTGGACATTGACGCGCTCGGAGGTCCATGGCCAATAGACCGTCGGGATCACGATTTCCGGATGCGCCGCGAAAGACGCCGCGATGCGTTCCGCATTCCGGCATTCGCTGGCCAGATCGAGTTCCCGCAGCAGCGAATTGCGGAAATGGCGGACCAGCACCTGCGGCTGGAAGCGGCGGAGATCCGGTGATTCGGCTTCCATCACCGTGGCCAGGCGCTTCAACAGCCGAAGATCGGCTTCCACAATCGTTTCGATGCCGGGCCGTCGCACTTTGACGACCACGTCCGTGCCGTCATGAAGGATGGCGCGGTGGACCTGCGCGATCGAGGCTGCCGCCAGCGGAACAGGATCAATCTCGGCGAACGCGGTCTCCGGCGGCATGCCGAGGTCTTCTTCGAGCTGCGCGTGGATCTCTGCGAACGGCACCGACGGCACCTGATTCTGCAGCCGCTCGAATTCAGCGATCCAATCCGCAGGGAACAGATCGACGCGGGTCGAAAACACCTGCCCCAGTTTCACGAAGGTCGGGCCCAGCTCTTCCAGTGCGCGACGCACCCGCACTGCCGGCGGCAATTGTGCGGCCTCTTCGATCTGTGTCGAATGCAGCATGTGGCCGGCACGCTCCAGCAGCCCGCCGAGGCCGATCCGCCCGACCAGATCGCCGAATCCGTACTTCACCATGACACTGGCGATGTCGCGCATCCGCCCGATATCCCGTGCGGCGATCAGTGCCTTGGTCAACATGCAGACGTCATCCGGTTGGCTGTTGTTTCACGCCCTGAAACGGGTGCGGCGCGATCCCGCTGCTTGCCTCGGATCAACTCAGGTCGCGAGGTTGATCCAGGTGGCTTTGACTTCGGTGTACTTCTCGAAGGCGTGCAGCGACTTGTCGCGTCCGTTGCCCGACTGTTTGTAGCCACCGAACGGAGCGGTCATGTCGCCGCCGTCCCAATAGTTCACCCAGACGCTGCCGGCGCGGAGTTTGCGGGCAACGCGGTGCGCGCGGCCGATGTCGCGGGTCCAGACACCAGCTGCCAGGCCGTATTCGGTGTCGTTGGCCATGCGCAACGCATCGGCCTCGTCGTCGAAGGCGATCACCGAGAGCACCGGGCCGAAGATTTCTTCGCGGGCGATCGTGTGACTGTGTTCGACGCCATCGAAGACGGTCGGTTCGATATAGCAGCCACCCGCCTCGACATCGGCGCGTTTGCCGCCCAGCACCAGACGGCCGCCGTCGGCCTGCCCTTTTGCGATGAACTCCAGTACACGTGCGGTCTGACCTTCGTCGACCATCGCGCCCATCGGTGCGCCGGGTTCCAGCGGGTGCTTCGGGTACATGGCCTTGCCCGCCTCGACCACGGCGGCGACGAAGTCGTCCTTGATCGAGCGCTCCACCAGCAGCCGCGATGCGGCGGTGCAGACCTCGCCCTGGTTGTAGAAGATGCCGCTGGCGGCGGCTTCCGCAGCTTTTTTCAGGTCCGGTGCATCGGCGAACACGATGTTCGGGCTCTTGCCGCCGCATTCCATGTAGGCGCGTTTCATGTTCGAGCGGCCGGCGCACTGCAGCAGGTGCTTACCCACCGCCGTGGAACCTGTGAACACCAGTCCGTCGACATCCATATGCAGCGCCAGCGGCTCACCGGCGCCCTTGCCGAAGCCGGGGACCACATTCAAGACACCGGCGGGAATGCCCGCTTCCATCGCGATCTCGGCCAACCGGATCGCGGTGAGCGGCGATTTCTCGGAAGGCTTCAGCACCACCGAATTGCCCATCGCCAGCGCCGGCGCGATCTTCCAGGTCGCCATCAGCATCGGGAAGTTCCACGGCACGATCGCACCGACCACCCCCAGCGGTTCGCGGGTGACCAGACCGAGTTCGTCGGGCCCGGTCGAAGCGACTTCACCGTAGACCTTGTCGATCGCCTCGCCTGTCCACGCCATGCAGCGGATCGTTGCCGCCACGTCCACGGCACGCGCGTCGGTCACCGGCTTGCCCATGTCCAAGGCTTCGAGCAATGCCAGTTCATCGCCATATTGTTCAATGAGTTGCGCGAACCTGATGAGAATCTTCTTTCGATATGTGGGCTTGGCATTCGCCCAAGCGCCTGCCTCGAAGCTGCGCCGTGCGGCGGTGACCGCGCGCTCGATATCCTCGCCCTCGCACTCGGCGACCCGGCCCAGCACACGTCCGTCGATCGGACTGATGCAGTCGAAGGTTTTGCCGCTGGCGGCGTCGACATGGCGGCCATCGATGAAAGCCTGGGTGCGGATCTGCAGGCCATCGGCCAGCGCCTGCCAGGTGTCACGGGTGCGGGGAGCATTCATGGCGTGGTTCCAGAGCGATATGGGTCGGGTGGTGTGTCAGGTGAGACTGATAGAAGAGGCGTCAGGCCGATGCGTCAGCGGCCACGGATCAGAAGGTAGGGGGTGTGTTGGCGCTGATCAGGATCGCATCGCTTTCGCCGACATTGCGGAAACGATGGGGAACGCGGCTCTCGAAGTAATACGCTTCTCCGGGGCCGAGCACCCGGATGCGATCGCCCACGGTTACCTCGATCTGCCCCTGGATAATCACGCCGCCCTCCTCACCCTCGTGGGCGAGCATGCTCTCGCCGGTATCGGTGCCCGGCGGCATGACTTCGCGCAGGATGCACATATGCCGTTTCGGCCGGCGTTGGCCAATCAGGTAGTAGTGGATATCGTTGTTGCCGACATCCGGCTGATCGCCGCGCGCATAAAACGGGTTGTCCATGGGGCCGGGAGCGAGATCCAGGGTGAAGAAGTCGGCCAGCGAGATCGGAATCCCATCCAGCACCTTTTTCAGGGAACTGATCGAAGGGCTGACCTTGTTCTGTTCGATCAGCGAAATGGTGCTGTTGGTCACGCCGACCCGCTTGGCCAGCTCCCGTTGACTGAGGCCCTTGGTCTTGCGTATGAGTTGCAGCCGCGCGCCGATATCCATCCATTTCCCGCCGATGATGTTGATGCTGGATACTTTACAACGTTGCGGCGATGCAGCACCGAAACAAGGCCTCAAGAATCTGTTGTAAAGTTTTTTCAACGCGATAAGCTTCGCATCCACACTGCCAACGGCCAGTGACATTGGCTCGGAGCCCGTCAATGCAAGAACAACAGACCCCTTCTCTTCCTTCTGGCTTCGGTGATGACTATCACCGACAGGCGACAAGCGCACCGGACGCCATGGACGCCTTCTGGATGCCGTTCTCGGCGAACCGCCAGTTCAAGGCGAATCCTCGGCTGATGGCCAGCGCCTCCGGGATGTTTTACCGCACCGTGGACGGTCGCGAAATTCTTGACGGCACCGGCGGCCTGTGGTGCTGCAACGCCGGCCATGCCCGCCCACGTATCGTCGAAGCCGTGCAGCAGCAGATCGCCACGCTCGATTTCGCACCGACCTTCCAGATGGCGCACCCGCTGCCGTTCACGCTGGCCGAGCGGCTGGTCGAGATCGCGCCGGATCATCTCAACCACGTGTTCTTCACCAACTCCGGTTCGGAATCGGTGGACACCGCGCTGAAGATCGCGCTCGCTTACCACCGCGCCCGAGGCGAAGGCCAGCGCACGCGGCTGATCGGCCGCGAGAAGGGCTATCACGGCGTCGGCTTCGGCGGAATTTCGGTCGGTGGCCTGCCCAACAACCGCAAGTGGTTCGGCAGCCTGCTGCCGGGTGTCGATCACATCCGCCATACGCTGGATATCGAACGCAATGCCTTCAGTCGTGGCCTGCCGGAGCATGGCGTGGAGCTGGCGGAGGATCTGGAGCGTCTGGTCACCTTGCACGACGCCAGTACGATCGCTGCGCTCATCATCGAGCCGGTCGCGGGTTCCGCTGGCGTGGTTCTGCCGCCCAAGGGCTATCTCGAACGCATCCGCGAGATCTGCGACAAACACGGCATCCTGCTGATCTTCGACGAAGTCATCACCGGCTTCGGCCGTGTCGGCAAGGCGTTCGCAGCCGAACGCTTCAACGTCCGCGCGGACCTGATCACCACCGCCAAGGGCCTGACCAACGGCTGCGTGCCGATGGGCGCGGTATTCGTGTCCGATCAGATCCATGACGCATTCATGCACGGCCCGGAGAACATGATCGAGTTGTTCCACGGCTATACCTACTCGGGCCATCCGCTTGCCTGCGCCGCCGCGCTGGCGACCCTGGATACCTACGCCGAGGAACACCTGTTCGAAAAAGCCATCGAGCTGGAGTCCTACTGGGCCGACGCCATCCATGCCCTGCGCGACCTGCCCAACGTCATCGACATCCGCAACATCGGCCTGATCGGCGCGATCGAACTGGCGCCGCGTCCCGGTGCTCCCGGCGCCCGTGCTTACGACGTGTTCACACGCTGTTTCCACGAGGAAAATCTGCTGATCCGGGTGACCGGCGACGTGATTGCGCTGTCGCCGCCGCTGATCCTCGACCGCACGCATATCGACCGTATCTTCCAGACCCTTGCGCATGTGATCGGCCAGACCGCCTAATGCGCGCCAACCAACCTGTCCACGGAATCCAGCCATGCTGATCGGCGTCCCAAAGGAAATCAAAAACCACGAGTATCGGATCGGTCTGACCCCCGCCGGTGCGCGCGAACTGGTCAGCCATGGCCATAAGGTCATGATCCAGAACGATGGCGGCAAATCGATTGGTCTGACCAACGAGATGTACCAGAAGGCTGGCGCCGAGATCGTCGACAGCGCCGAGGAAATCTTCCGCCGCGCCGAAATGATCATCAAGGTCAAGGAACCGCAGCCGGTCGAGTACGCGATGCTTCGCGAAGGCCAACTGCTGTACACCTACCTGCATCTGGCGCCGGACCCGGACCAGACCGCCGGTCTCGTCAAATCCGGCTGCACCGCGATTGCCTATGAAACCGTCACCGACCGCAGGGGCGGCCTGCCGTTGCTGGCACCGATGAGCGAAGTCGCCGGACGGATGTCGATCCAGGCCGGTGCGCACGCGCTGGAAAAAGCCCAGGGCGGCTCCGGCGTACTGCTCGGCGGCGTGCCCGGCGTGAAGCCGGCGGAAGTGATGGTGATCGGCGGCGGCGTGGTCGGCATCAACGCCGCGCGCATGGCGATGGGCCTGAACGCGCACGTCACCATCTTCGACCGCTCGCTGGATCGTCTCAAATATCTGGACGAGCTGTACGGGCACCAGTTGACGACGATCTATTCGACCCACGATGCCATCGAAGAGCGCCTGCCCGACACCGATCTGGTGATCGGTGCCGTCCTCATCCCCGGCGCCGCCGCGCCCAAGCTGATTTCGCGCGAGCAGCTGCAGCTGATGCGACCGGGCTCGGTGCTGGTGGACGTCGCTATCGACCAGGGCGGCTGCTTCGAGACCTCGAAGGCGACCACCCACCAGAACCCGACCTATGAAGTGAACGGCATCATTCACTACTGCGTCGCGAACATGCCGGGCGGCGTTGCGCGCACGTCCACCTTCGCGCTCACCAATGCCACCCTGCCCTTCGCGGTTCAATTGGCGAACAAGGGCCCGAAGCGGGCGATGCTTGAGGACGAAAACCTTCTGAACGGCCTCAACGTCCATGCCGGCAAGGTCACTTACAAGGCGGTTGCCGACGATCTGGGTTACGAATACGTGCCTGCGGCGAAAGCCTTGGGTTGAATGGTTGCGTATCGCACAGGGTGCGCTCAGGCGCACCGCTGTTCGTAGGAGCGGCTTCAGCCGCGATCCATGCCTCGACCGCAGCGATCATTCGCGGCTGAAGCCGCTCCTATGAACACCATCGAGACGAATATGGCTTCGATTCCACACTTCATCGGCGGCAAATCGTTCAACTCGGCAGACCGCCATGCTGACGTCTTCGACCCCGCGACCGGCCAGATCACCAAGCGCGTACCGTTGGCATCCGTCGACGATGTCCGTGCTGCCGTCGATGCTGCTGCGGCTGCGTTTCCGAATTGGGCCGCAACCACGCCGCTGAACCGCGCGCGGGTCATGTTCAAATTCAAGGAAATGCTGGAACGTCACGCTGGCGATCTCGCCGCCATCATCACCTCCGAGCATGGCAAGGTGCTGTCGGATGCGAAAGGCGAAGTGACGCGCGGCCTGGAAGTGGTCGAATTCGCCTGCGGTATCCCGCATCTGCTCAAGGGCGAGCATTCGATGAACGTCGGCCGCGATGTCGACTCATGGAGCGAGTACGCGCCGCTGGGTGTGGTCGCCGGCATCACGCCCTTCAATTTCCCGGCGATGGTGCCGCTTTGGATGTTCCCGGTCGCGATCGCCTGCGGCAATACCTTCATCCTCAAACCGTCCGAACGCGATCCCTCGGCGTCGCTGTTCATGGCCGATCTGCTCAAGCAGGCGGGCTTGCCCGACGGCGTGTTCAACGTCGTGCATGGCGACAAGATCGCGGTCGATGCCTTGCTGGATGAGTCGCGCGTGCAGGCGATCAGTTTCGTCGGCTCCACGCCGATCGCGGAATACATCTATGCTCGCGGCAGCGCCAACGGCAAGCGCGTGCAGGCGCTCGGTGGCGCCAAGAATCACATGGTCGTCATGCCCGATGCCGACATCGACGGTGCCGTCTCCGCACTGCTCGGTGCGGGCTACGGTTCCGCTGGCGAACGCTGCATGGCCATCTCCGTCGCCGTCTGCGTGGGTGATACCACCGCCGATGCGCTGATCGAAACACTCGCGCCGAAAGTCGCGGCGCTGAAGATCGGCCCCGGCTGCCTCGATCCCGGCTGTTCAGAACCAGAAATGGGTCCACTGGTCACCGGCGCGCATCGCGACAAGGTCGTTGGCTATGTCGATGCCGGCGTGGCAGAAGGCGCAGCGCTGGTGGTCGACGGTCGCGGCCACACGGTCGACGGTCACGACGCAGGATTCTTCCTCGGCGGCTGCCTGTTCGATCAGGTCACCGCCGACATGCGCATCTATCGCGAGGAAATCTTCGGCCCGGTGCTGTGCGTGATGCGCGTGCCCGACTTCGATACCGCACTGGCGCTCGTCAACGCCCACGAATACGGCAACGGCACCGCGATCTTCACCCGCGACGGCGGTGCCGCGCGCGAGTTCGCACATCGCGTGCAGGCCGGCATGGTCGGCGTGAACGTGCCGATCCCGGTGCCGATGGCCTTCCACAGCTTCGGCGGCTGGAAGCGCTCGATCTTCGGCCCGCTGCACGTGCACGGCCCCGACGGCGTGCGTTTCTATACGCGTCTGAAGACGATCACCGCACGCTGGCCGGAAAGTTCGCTACATTCAGAGCCCAAGACGGCGGAATTCATCATGCCGACAATGAAATGACCATGCGCAAAATTCTCGTGATCCTCGCACTTCTGGCCGTCATCCCGTTGGCTCATGCCGGCGGCAGCAAACAGAAACCAAAACCGACGCCTGGCACCCGCACCCGGGAATTCCTCGATGCTTACGGCCATGAGGTCGCACTGCAGCAGATCAAACGTATCGAGAAGATGCGCCTCTTCCTCAGTAAGGATCTGCATGTCGCACTACACAACGCGCGCATCGACCAGCAAGAATTCAGTGCAGAGCATCCGGGCGAAAAGCCCGCGCTTGTCGCGCTCGGCTTCAATTCCGGCGAGGGCAACAAATACGAGAGCTACACCATCGGCCTCACCAACATGCTCGTGAAGAACCGCGTGGCCGTCGATGTCACCTTCGTCCCGCATGCCGCCGCGAATGCACAGCCTGCTCCCGTCCAGTGGAAGGATCGTTACGAGTGGGTACTCGAAGGCGGTACATGGCGGCTGGACGATATCGTTTACAACAGCAATGGCCGTCCGAGCCCTCAGGAGCGTCGTTTGAAGGCATTGTTGCGAGCGCACTGAATCATCGACTCGATGCTCGATCCGATGGATGCTCGATCCGATGATCGTTGCGATCATCCCGGGTTCTGCAGGAACACCACGTAGCCACGGAAATACGGATGCGCCTTCAGCGACGAAGGCGGTGTCCATTCGCCGCCCTGCAGCAGACCGATGCGGAAGGGTAGCGTGAGCCGATCCAGACGCGCGAGATAGCGTTGATAGCCGGGGATCACCCGTCGCCCCTGATAGATCTGCAGCACCACTTCATCCACGACACCCGCGAGTGCCGCCAGACCCTCGGGGTCGCCGTTCGCGCTCCAGTCCAATAGTCCGGTGATGCCCAGCCGGCAGTCCACAGGCAGGCGTGCACGCAGGTCTTTCAGGAACAGCGCGTATTCGTCGAGATGACGCGTGCGCGCATCGAAATCGATCTGCACGCCGACCACGCGATTGCCCGCGCGCCGCCAGCGTCGCAGTTGCGACAGCAGTTGTGCGTGGATTTCTGGTGTCCATCTCAGCGTTTCAACGCGGTAGACGATCCAGACATCCGCATGACGAATCCGTGGCGTTGCACTGATTTGCGCCACCATGTGCGCCGACGGCGTCGCTTTGATCTCGCCCTGCAACACGTAGACCGACTTCGCCCGCGCCAGCACCGGCTGCGGCTTCACACCAGCCCACAGCCAGAACGCATCGTAGCGCGTCGCATCAACCACACGCGTCGTATCAACCGTGCCGGCGAACGCCGGCTGCGGTATCAACAACGCTGCAAGCCATGCGACGACAAGCCACAGTGGCCATGCAGCCGCTGGCGCGGTGCCGCGAGTCACTGTGGTTACCAGAAGTAATCCAGCTGCTTGGCCCATGTCGAAGCGGGATAGGCGCTTTTGAGTTGCTTGAACCACGCTTTGCGGGTGGCGAGCGGAACGTCTTCGCCGCCGCAGTCGTTGAACCCTGCGGGCGCATAGCAGCGAACCGCGCGGTACAGGGCATAGGCCTTGTCATTCGCGGCGGCAGCCGGATCGGCGATCACATGCTGGTACACCTTCTGGCGCGCATACGGGGAGCCGGGAAACAGGCTCTTGGTGCCACCCAACTGGTCTTCCGGTGGAGGTGTATCGAGTTCGAAATGATCGTAACCATTGATCCGCACGAAATCGGCAAGACAGAGATTGGCCTTTGTCGCATCCGGCGTTTTCGACAGCGTCGTGGAGACCTGCACGATCCCGGCGCATGAATAACCCTCGGTGGTACCTGCCCAGCGGAAATCGTCCAGCGAAACAACATCACCGAGCTTGTAGTAACGATCCGACTCGCCTGCCGGTTTTGCCGGCAAGAGCCGCGTGTCTGCGACAAAATCGGCATACCGGCCACGCGTCAGCGACTTATACAGCAGGGTGAACAGGGCGACGTTGCGTTCATGCAAACGGGCATCTGCATCCTTCACCCGTTCGCGCAACAGATCGGGGCCGGCCACGTTCTGCAGCAGCACTTCACGCAGCATCGGGTCAGTGATCTTCGAGTCTGCCGCGAACACGCGCGCGAGTGCGTCTGTACGTTCGTCGCGCATCGCCAGAGCGATCTGCAGCGTCTGATGCTGATAAGCCGCTGTCGCGCCGGGAAACAGCTCGACAAGGGCATCGCGTGCTGCCGTATCCGCTGTTGCGTCGAGTGCAAGCGCACGGAGCATGCGACGGCTGAATTCGACCGAATCCATCGGTTTGCCGGAAGCCGCTGGCGGGATCAGGCGCAGTACCTCTTTCGGTGATTTCTCGACGAAATACGCATGTGCTGCCAGCAGGTATTCGTACAGTGCCTTGTCCTTGCCGAAGCGGCCGCGTTGCGCCTCCAGAGCCTGCCGGGTCAGGACCTCTCCCTGCCCCGCCCGATCCTGGCGCATCCTGCGCAGGTCGTCGACGGCGAGCAACACGACATGCGCGGCTGTTGCCTGATAGGCATCCAGCGGTAATTTCGCATCGATTTCCTGCGCGAGACCGGTATCCTCGACATTACGCAGCGTGGCGTCGCGCTGATCGATCTGCCAGGCGTAGGCCTCGGCGAGCTTCGTCGTATCGCCGCCCAGCCAGTAGACCCTGCGCAACAGGCCATAGGCCGAGGCCGTGTATTCGCCGTGCGGATACGCTTTGATGTAACCCTTTAGTGCGGCCTCGGCCTTGTCCAGCGCGATACGATCCATCTTGTCGTGCTCGATCTCGCCGTAGGTACCGAAACCGTTGCCCTGTGCTGCCAGTGCCCAGGTCCGTCCAACCATGTAGTGCGACGCTTCGCGGACCCACGGCTGTCTGCTTTTCGACAGCGCTTCGAAAGCCGAAGCATCATAATTGCCTGCGTAGAAACTCAATGCTGCACGTAGATAAGCCAGGAATTCCAGGCCGGTATCGGAATGGATCGCCTTCTCGTCGTCGAATGATGATGCACCATCGCCGGTTTGCTCGCAGTTGAATGCTTTGCGCGCACCAGACAGGCGTCCGCGCTCATCGCTGGGCACTTTGCGGTCGCTGTCGAGTGCGGCCACGAAATCCGTCTGGCCACTGTCGTTGCTGACGCAGACCGTCCCTTCTCCCATCGAAAACAGCGACGAGCCGCCCGTATCTTCCGCTTTCACAGGCGCTACCGTATTCGCGAACCTGCTCCAGCCGAACGGCACCACCTGCGCAGGCTGTTTGGCTGGATCGGTATTCGTCGCGGCGATATGGAGCGGCGTGCCATGGCGGTCGGCAAACAGCAGCGTCATGTTCACGCGGGTGTCGTTACCCGGCGCGAGCAGCGCGGTGCTATCGCATTCCGTGAATGTCGACGCCGTCGGCCGAATGCGCGTCACGCATCCCATGTCCGAGCTGGCATGTGCGGGAACGATGTATGCGAGCACGCTGCCCGCCAGAATTGCCGCAGATGCGATGCGTTTCACCGGATATCCTTGAAATAGACCGGCGCGATATTAGCAGCCGCCGATCTCTGAATGTGCCGAAATGCGGCCGCCTTGTGCGGCCTATTTTCTTCGGCCTTCCGGGTGCAGGGATCGTCCTTAAGACACGTATACCGTCTTGATGTTCATGAACTCGTGGATGCCGTGTTCAGCGAGTTCGCGCCCGAAGCCGGACGTCTTGGTGCCGCCGAACGGCAGGCGCACATCACTGCGGACAATCGCGTTCACGAAGGTGGCCCCCACCTGCAGGCGCCGCGCGACGGCTTCACCGCGCGCCTTGTCGGTGGTCCAGACACTGGCCCCGAGGCCGAAGTCGGTATCGTTGGCAATACGCACGGCATCGTCTTCATCGCGGGCACGCAGCACGCTGGCTGCCGGGCCGAACAGCTCTTCGCTGTAGGCGGGCATGCCCTGTGCAACGTGATCGAGGATGGTCGCAGGGTAATGGCAGTCGCCTTCCCCCGCTGTGCCGCCAAGCAGGAGCTTCGCGCCGGCAGCGACACTACGCTGTACTTGTCCATGCACCTCGTCGCGCAGGTCCGCGCGGGCCATCGGTGCGAGTGTCGTGTTCTCGCTCATCGGATCGCCGACAGCCAGCTTGCTGGCCGCCTCGACGAAACGCGCGACGAATGCATCGGCAATCCCCGGCGTGACGATGAAGCGCTTCGCTGCGATACAGGTTTGTCCGGCGTTGCCGAAACGGGACGCGACGGCTGCGGGAATGGTGATGTCCAGATCGGCATCGTCCAGGACCACGAACGGATCGCTGCCACCCAGTTCCATCACGCATTTCTTGAGGTGTTTGCCGGCTGTCGAAGCGACAGCACTGCCGGCGCGCTCGCTGCCGGTCAAGGTCACGGCTTTCACGCGCCGGTCGGCGATCACCCGCGTGGCCATCGTGTTGTCGATATGCAGCACGCCGAAGACGCCATCAGGGAGACCTGCATCGTGCAGCACGCGGGCGATGGCATCCGCACAGCGCGGCACATTGGTCGCATGTTTGAGTACCGCAACATTGCCGGCCATCAAGCCAGGCGCGAGGAAACGGAACACCTGCCAGATCGGAAAATTCCACGGCATCACCGCGAAAATGCAGCCCAGCGGTTCATAGGTCACATAGCTCCGATACGCTTCGGTCGCGATCATGCCGTCGCGCAGATAGTCGATCGCATGTTCGGCGTAGTACTCGCAGGCCCCTGCAGATTTCTCGATTTCGACCAGCGCCTCACGGCGCAGCTTGCCCATATCGGCAGTCATTCGGGTGGCGATATCGTCGCGTTGTTCGCGCAGACATGCCGCAACCTTGCGTAACAGTGCACCGCGCTCCTCGAGGCTGCGCGCGGCCCATTCCGGTGCCGCAGACTGCGCAGCGGCCAGGATGCGTTCGACCTCAGCCTCGCCGACGTAGTCGTAGGTGTAATCGACCTCACCGGTCCATGGATGGATCAATCGTACTGTCATCACGTCACCTGTCGTCGGCTGTTTGTTAGTTGTCGGTCATCTGTCGTCTGTCGGCTTGCTTCCGGATCAACTGTTGTCCTGGATGGCCAGCTGGATATCGCGTTGCCGCCGTTTCTCTTCCCTGTGCATCAACCACCAGCCGATCAAGGCAGCAATGGAGACTGCGAGCACCATCAGCGTCGCCAATGCATTGATCTTCGGGCTGAGACCGAGACGTACGGATGAGAACACTTTCATCGGCAGGGTCGTCGAGCTGGGTCCAGCGACGAAGCTGGCGATCACCACGTCATCCAGCGACAACGTAAAAGCGAGCAACCAGCCCGACACCAGCGCCGGTGCGATGATCGGCAACGTGATCAGGAAAAAAACCTTGATCCGATTCGCGCCAAGATCCATCGCGGCCTCTTCCAGCGATTTATCCAACTCGGCCAGACGCGAGGACACCACCACGGTCACGAACGACAGCGTGAAGGTGACATGCGCGACCCAGATCGCAACGACACCCTTGGGCGCGATGCCGATTACGCCTCCCATCGACACCAGCATCAACAGGATCGACAACCCGGTAATGACTTCCGGCATCACCAGTGGCGCGGTGATCATCGCGCCGAACACCGTCTTTGTGTGGAAATGGCGCATGCGCGTCATCGCCAACGCCGCCATGGTGCCCAGCACCACCGCTGCACTCGCCGTCCAGAACGCCACCTTGAGGCTGACCCACGCCGCATCCAGCATCGCGCGGTCGCGCATCAGTTCGCCGTACCACTTGAACGAAAATCCGGACCACACTGAAGCGAGCCGGGATTCGTTGAATGAATAGATGATCAGGATGAGGATTGGGATATAGAGAAATGCGAAACCCAGCCCCAGCACGATCCAACGGAGCGCACGGCTGCCCTGCATCGATCCGCCGCTCATGCGAGCCGCCCTTCCAGCTCTTTCTGCTGGACGCGGTTGAAGATCAGGATCGGTATCAGCAGCATGATCAACATCACGATCGCGACTGCGGACGCCACCGGCCAATCGCGGTTGTTGAAGAATTCGCTCCAGAGCACGCGGCCGATCATCAGCGTGTCCGGACCACCGAGCATTTCCGGAATGACGAATTCACCGACAGCGGGAATCATCACGAGCATGCAGCCGGCGATGATGCCGGAGCGCGACATCGGCAGCGTAACCTTGAGAAATGCTTTCCATGGCCGCGCACCGAGGTCGTACGCGGCTTCAAGCAGGCGGTTGTCGAGTTTGATCAGATTGGAATACAGCGGCAGCACCATGAACGGCAGATAGCAGTACACGATGCCAATATAGGCGGCAGTGGGCGTATTCAGTATCCGCAGCGGCTGATCGATCAGACCGATCTTCAGCAACAGACCATTGAGCAGACCGTTGCTGTCGAGAATGCCGATCCAGGCATAGACACGGATCAGGAACGAGGTCCATGACGGCAATACGATCAGCATCATCGCGACATTGCGTGCCGCTGGAGTCAGGCGAGAGATGACGTAGGCCATCGGGTAGCCGATCAGCAGCGTAAGCGCAGTCGAGATGGCGGCAATCTTCAGCGAGCTCGCGTAGGCCAGCAGATATTGCGAGTCGGAAAACAGGACCTTGTAATTCGTCAGATTGAGTTTGAGCAATACCTCGTCTTTGACGTATTCGAGGATCGGGGTATATGGCGGCTGCGCGATCGCCAGTTTGGCGAAGGAAATCTTCAGCACGATCAGGAATGGAATCGCGAAGAACAACAGCAACCAGAAGTACGGGACCGCAATGACGCCCCATCGCGAGCCCGGCACGAATGTCTTCAGCGATCTCAGGTTCATGACGACAACACCACGCCTTCGTTGTTGCCCCACGAGACCCAGACTTCATCGCCCCAAGTCATGCCCTCGCTGGCCCAACGCTGCTGATTGGCGAAATTGGCCATGACCTTGTAACCGGTCGGCAAGCGCACGTGGAAGACCGAGTGGCTGCCGAAATAGGCGATATCCTCGATCTTGCCCTGTGCTTTGTTGTGGGGCTGCGACGGCTCCGCCTTGCTGATCATCATCTTCTCGGGACGCACGCCGTAAGCGACTTCCTGCCCTTCGAATCCGGATACACCGTGACCGACGTAGATCGGCACGGGTAACGACGGTGAGGAGATGACGACATATTCCGCTTTGTCATCCACGATCTTGCCGTCGAACATGTTGATCGAGCCGATGAATTCGGCGGCGAAACGGCTGGTCGGCGATTCGTAGATTTCGTCGGGCGTGCCGACCTGGCGGATCCGCCCGGCATCCATCAGCGCGATGCGTGTCGCCATGGTCATCGCTTCTTCCTGATCGTGCGTGACCATCACGCAGGTCACGCCGGATTTCTCGATGATGTCGACCAACTCAAGTTGCATCTGCGAGCGCAATTTCTTGTCGAGTGCACCCATCGGTTCGTCGAGCAGCACCAGCTTCGGGTCCTTCGCGAGCGAGCGCGCGAGCGCGACGCGCTGCTGCTGGCCGCCCGACAACTGGTGAGGCTTGCGTTTGGCCAGTTTGCCGAGTTGAACGAGATTGAGCATGTGCTCGACGCGTTTGGCGATGGCGGCCTTGGCGAGGCCATCCTGTTTCAGGCCGAACGCGATGTTCTGTTCGACCGTCATGTGCGGGAACAAGGCATAGGACTGGAACATCATGTTGATCGGCCGCTCGTAAGGAGGCAACGCGTTCATCACCTGTCCGTCGAGGTAGATCGTGCCGGAAGTGGGTCGCTCGAAGCCCCCGAGGCAACGCAGGAGTGTCGACTTTCCGCAGCCGGAACCGCCGAGCAAAGCGAAGATCTCGCCTTTGCGGATGGACAAATTGGTGTCGTCGACGGCAACGAAGCCTTCGAACTCCTTGCGGACATCCACGATGCGGAGGTAATCCTCGACCACCGATTTTGCGGAGGCTGAAACACCGTCATGCGGCTTTTCGTTGGCGAATGCGGCCATGGCTTTCCTTCGGAATGTAAAGGGGCAGGCATGGCTGCCTGCCCCGATGCTTGGATCAACGCCCGGTCTTGAGCTGCGTCCAGATCCGCGTGTACTGGCGATCCACTTCCGGTGGAATGATCGCGAAGGTGAAGAGCTTGGCCTGCACCTCTGCCGGTGGATAAATCGTCGGGTCGCCCGTGATCTCTTTGTCGATCAATGCGGTCGATGCGGTATTCGCATTCGGATAACTGACGAAGTTGGAATTGTTGGCCGCGACCTGCGGTTCGAGCAGATAGTTGATGAATGCGTGGGCGCTTTCGACATGTTTGGCGTCCTTCGGAATCGCCAGCATGTCGAACCACATCGGCGCACCTTCTTTCGGGATCGAGTAACCGATCTTCACGCCATTCTTCGCTTCTTCGGCACGATCACGGGCCTGGATGATGTCGCCGGACCAGCCGACCACCATGCAGGTGCTGCCCTTCGCCATCGAATCGATGTACTGCGACGAATGGAAGTTGGTGATGTAGGGACGAATCGTCTTCAGCAGCACCGCAGCCTTGTCGATCACCGCAGCGTCCTGGCTGTTCGGATCTTCGCCGAGGTAATTCAATGCGATCGGAATGATCTCGGAGGGGGTATCGAGGAATGTGACGCCGCAATCCTTGAGCTTGGAGATGTTCTCGGGTTTGAACACCAGGTCCCAGCTGTTGGTGACATCGGTGTTGCCAAAGGCGGCGGTCACTTTGTCGATGTTGTAGCCGATGCCGGTAGTCCCCCAGAGGTAGGGAACTGCGTATTGATTGTCGGGATCCTGCAACGCAATGCGCTTCAGCATGCCCGGGTCGAGATTCGCGAGATTGGGAATCTTCGATTTGTCGAGCGGCTGGAACACGCCGGCCTGGATCTGACGACCGAGGAAATTGAGCGTGGGGACTACGATGTCGTAACCACTGGAGCCGGCGAGCAGCTTGGTCTCGACCATCTCGTTGCTGTCGAACACGTCATAGACGACCTTTACACCGGTTTTCTTTTCGAAATTCGGAATGGTGTCTTCGGCGATATAGTCCGACCAGTTGTAGACATTCAGCGTTTTTTCCTCTCCGCCGGAGGACTTGCCGTCGGTGGAGGCGGCGCCATCGGCCGACTTGTCGCCGCAGGCGACGAGAAGACAGGCGGCGATGGAAAGTCCCAACATTCGCAGTTTCATCGTGATGTCCCTTTGCCCGATCGGGCGTCAGTGGTGTGGCGATGGTGTCCCCGACAGAGTAACGGCAACCGTGCGGCGGCGCACTACAGCGCGGCAGCGGTCTCGTTCAAGGACTTCCATGCCTTCTCGAAGAGTTCGTCGACCTGCTCGCGACTGATGATGAGCGGCGGTGACAGCAGCATTGAATCATAGGTGGCACGCAGGATCAGCCCGTTGCGCAGTGCCATGTCGCGACACAGCATGCCGACGTGACCGCGTTCCTCGAAAAATGCACGCTTGCCCTTGTCCGGAACCAGTTCCAGCGCGCCGACCATACCGGCGATGCGAGCCTCGCCGACGAGCGGGTGCTCACCCAGCTCTACCCAGCGTTGCGCCAGATACGGCGCGATGTCGGTCCGGGCACGATCGACGATACCTTCTTCCTGAAGGATGCGGATGTTCTCCAGCGCCACCGCGGTGCAGACCGGATGGCCGGAATACGTGCAGCCATGGGCCAGTTCGCCGCCCTGTTCCTTCAGCACACCGGCGATGCGGTCGTTGAACATCGCGGCGCCAAGCGGGATGTAACCCGAGGTAATGCCTTTGGCGAGCGTCATCACGTCCGGGGTGAAGCCGAAGTAGTCGGCTCCGAACCACTCGCCGGTACGGCCGAAGCCGCAGATCACTTCATCAGCGACCAGCAACACGTCGTATTTGCGGCAGATCCGTTCGATCTCCGGCCAGTACGTCATTGGCGGGATGTAAACGCCGATCGCACCCATGATCGGCTCGCCGATGAACGCGGCGACCCGGTCGGGTCCGAGTTCGAGAATCTTGTCCTCCAATCTGCGTGCTGCCGCGACACCGTATTCTTCGGGCGACAGATCACCGCCATCGGCGAACCAGAACGGCGGGTCGATGTGGTGGATGTCCGGGATCGGAAGTCCGCCCTGTTTGTGCATGCCCGCCATGCCGCCGAGGCTGGCGCCGGCCATCGTCGTACCGTGATAGCCGTTGTGCCGGCCGATGAAGATGTTCTTTTGCGGCTGATCCTGCACCGCCCAGAAATGACGGACGAGGCGAAGAATGGTGTCGTTGGCTTCAGAACCGGAATTGGTGAAGAACGCGTGGTTGAGATCAGCCGGCGTGAGTTCCGCCAGCTTTGCCGACAACAACACGGTCGGTTCGGTCGTGCACTGGAAGAAACTGTTGTAGTACGCCAACTCGGTCATCTGCCGTGAGGCGGCTTCACCGAGTTCCTTGCGCCCGTAACCGACATTCACGCACCAAAGCCCTGCGAAGGCATCCAGCAACTTGTTGCCTTCAGCATCCCAGACATAGGCGCCCTCGCCTTTGGTGAGGATGCGCGTCCCCTTCTTCGCAAGTGCTGCATTGTCGTTGAACGGGTGAAGGTGATGCTCGGCGTCGAGCCGCTGCAGGCGTGTGAGATCGGTTTTATCCATGGATCCTCCAGAAATTTTTTTGCAAAGGTGACTGCAGGCGCGACGTCAGCCGCGAACATGCCAAATCGCTTGATGTTCAATCTGCGCAACCGGCGCCACGGTATCGCTGCTGAAGCTGCTCCTGGGGAAGCGATGCGTCAGACGTTCAACAGCAGGAACTCGCGCTCCCACGAACTGATCACACGGAAAAAAGTCTCGTATTCCTTGCGCTTGACCGAGACATAGGCACGCACGAAACGCGCGCTCATCATCTCGTGCAGCGGCGTGCAGGATTCCAACTGGTCGAGTGCCTCGCCGAGAGAACGCGGCAGTTCGAAACCGATGTCCTGGGCGCTACCGGACAAGGGCGCGGTGGGTTCCAGTTTTTCGCGGATGCCGAACAGGCCGCAGGCCAATGTTGCAGCCATGGCCAGGTAGGGATTGGCGTCCGAGCCAGCGAAGCGGCTTTCGACGCGTGTGTTCTCCGGTGTATCCATCGGCACGCGCAGACCGCAGGTGCGGTTGTCGTAACCCCACTGGACATTGATCGGCGCCACCTGCCCCAAGGCCAATCGGCGGTACGAATTCACGTTCGGCGCCAGAAAAGACATCGCCTTCGGCACATATTTCTGCAGTCCGCCAAGATAATGCTCGAACATGCGGCTGTTCCTGCCCTCGCCCTTTCCCGCGAACACATTCTTGCCGGTCTTGATGTCGATGAGGCTCTGATGGATGTGCATCGAACTGCCGGGTTCGTTCTCCATCGGTTTGGCGAGGAAGGTCGCGTAGACGCCATGGCGCATCGCGGCTTCGCGCATCATCCGCTTGAAAAGAAACACCTGATCGGCACGGGACATCGCATCGGCATGCGTGAAATTCACTTCGAGCTGCGCTGCGCCCGATTCGTGAATCAAGGTATCGACATCCAACTGCATGGCATCGCTGTAGTCGTACATCAGGTCGAGGATCGGGTCGAATTCGTTGACCGCATCGATCGAGTACGACTGCCTCGCGGTCTCCGGGCGACCCGAACGCCCGGCAGGCGGCTGCAGCGGGAAATCCGGATCGGTGTTTTTCTGCACCAGGAAGAATTCGAGCTCCGGCGCGACCACCGGACGCAGGCCTTCGGCTTCATAGGCGTCGAGTACGCGCTTTAGCACGTTGCGCGGCGCGAGTTCGTGGCGTTCGCCCGCTTTGGTGAAACAGTCGTGGATGATCTGCGCGGTTGGATCGGCAGCCCATGGCACCAGACGCACGGTGTCGGGATCGGGCCGCAGCAGCATGTCCGCGTCGGATGGGCTGATCAGGTCGTAGTAGTCGTCCGGATAGTCGCCGGTGACGGTCGTTGCGAAGATACCTTCCGGCAGTCGTGTGCCGTAGTCGTGCGAGAACTTGTCGGCCGGGATGATCTTGCCGCGGGCATTGCCGGTGATGTCCGGCACAAGACATTCGACTTCGGTGATGTGGCGCTGTTTCAACCAGCGCAGCAACGCGGGTTCCCCCGGCTGCATTGTGGAAGCGGCCCGTTTGCTTTTCGGCGCGGGCGTCTTCGTTTTGCGCTTGGACGGAGATTGTTTGGAAGGTGTTTTCGGGCTCATATCGTCATCGTACCTGTTGCGCCGCACGTCGTCGGCAGGCATCTCCAAACGCTCTGAAGATGCCGTGATAGAAAGAATTCTCAACGACCCGCCATTCCGGATGCCACTGTACCGCAAGCAAGAAAGCGTCTCCCGCAGTGAGGTCACCGTCGCGGCGATAGGCCTCGATCAGCCCGTCGGGGGCAGTGGCTTCCACTGTCAGACCCGCACCCAAATGTGCGATGCCCTGCCCGTGCAGTGAATTGACCCGCACGGTTCCGGTACCGGCGATCCCTGCGAGCACGCCTCCCGGTGTCAACAACACCTCGTGGCTCGGCGAATATTGCGCATCGAGCGGATCATCCAGATTCTCGCGATGATCCATCATGCCGGCGACCTCGTGCACCTTCTGATGCAGTCGACCACCGAACGCGACATTGACTTCCTGGAAGCCCCGGCAGATCGCGAGGATCGGCAGCCCAAGCTCGATCGCCAACGGAATCAACGCCAGGTTGGTGGCATCGCGTGCAGGGTCGTGGAGATTGTCGGGCCAGCTCGGCTCGTCGCTGTAATGGTGCGGTTCGATATTGCTCGCCGCGCCGGTGAGCAGGATGCCATCGAGCCCCTGCAGCAACTGCCGCAAGGGCAACGCAGGCTGTAACCCGGGAATCAGAAGAGGCAGGCAACCGGCGCCGTCTATCACTGCGCGGACGTACTTCTCCCCGACCGCAAGGAACGGGTGTGGGCCGATCTGTTTGCGGTCGGTGGGGAGACCGACCAGCGGCGGCCGTGCCGGGGTGGAGGCCATGCTGAACGCTCGTGGCGAGGCGTTGGAGGAGTCGCCAGCACGTTACGCGGCATGTTTGATTTCTGCAACACTTCATCGTGAGGCATCTGCCTCAAATCATGATTGGCGCTGCGCAGCATCCACGGCAGGGCTGGAAAGTAGCCGAGCAGCGTGCATTCTGCCGTTGAGTATTCTTGACATCTTTCGGCACTTATCGCCAACTGTCACACTGTCACCGATACCAACACGACTACCGCCATCATGCCCGCGAGTCTCACCACTGAAGACCTACTTGCACTGCAGCAGACACCGGACTGCGAGCTCGTCGACCTGATTCTGCCGGATATGAACGGCCTGCTCCGAGGAAAGCGGATCACGCGTAGCGCACTGGAGAAGGTCTACACCGATGGTGTGTGCCTGCCGATGTCGCTGATTGCCACGGATATCACCGGCAATACGGTCGAGGAGACCGGTCTCGGTTATGACATCGGCGACGAAGACCGCATCTGTCGTCCGGTGCCGGGAACGTTGCGCCCGGTGCCGTGGGCCCCACGACCGATGGCGCAGTTGCTGTTGTCTATGGAGGACACCAACGGTGGCGCTTTCGAGGCCAATCCGCGCGAAGTATTGAAGCGTGTGCTCGACCGCTATGCCGAGCGAGGGCTGAAACCGGTGGTCGCGGTCGAACTGGAGTTCTATCTGTTCGACCGGTTGCCGGATGCGCACGGCCGCCCTCAACCACCGGTCAATGCCCATACGGGTGCGCGCAACATGAGCACGCAGGTCTACTACATCGAAGACCTCAACGACTTCCATGATTTCATCGATGCCGTCGCCTGCGCATGCAAGGCCCAGGGCATTCCAGCGGATACGGCCGTGGCCGAATACGCGCCCGGACAGTTCGAAATCAACCTCAAGCACCGTGACGATGCCCTGCTCGCCTGCGACGATGCGATCTACCTCAAGCGTGCGATCAAAGCGATTGCCCAGCAGCAGGGTCTTCAGGCCAGCTTCATGGCCAAGCCTCTCGTCGATCAGGCCGGCAGCGGCCTCCATATCCATGCCAGCGTGCTCGATGCGAAGGGCAACAACATTTTTGCGTGCACGCCGGACGCACCCTCGGATACGTTGCGCCATGCCATCGGTGGCCTGCAGCGCAGCGCGCCGGATTGCCTGCTCCTGTTCGCACCCAATGCCAACAGCTACCGCCGCTTCGTGCTCAATGCGTTCGTGCCGCTGAACGAAGTCTGGGGTTTCAATAACCGCACCGTCGCCATGCGCATTCCGCACAGCGACGAGAAGAACACGCGCATCGAGCACCGGATCGCTGGTGCGGATGCAAATGTCTATCTGGCCACGGCGGCGGTACTCGCCGGCATGCTCGACGGCATCGAACACGGCTACGACCCCGGCGCACCGGTGGTGGGCAATGCCTATGAGCAGACTGAAATCCGTACGCCCTACTGGCGAGATTCGATCCGCGACTTCATGGCCAGTGACTTCATCGCGACCCAGTTCGGTGAGACCTTCCGCCATATCTATGGCCAGCAGAAGCTGAAAGAGCTGCACAGTTTCTATCGTGAAGTCACGACGCTGGAATACGACTGGTATCTGCGGTCGGTCTAGACCACAACATCGTCCGCATGAAGAAGGTCCCCGCCCCCTATCCGCCCAGTTGGTACGCTTCCAGCGCCGAACCGCTGCCCCCACAGTCCGCCCTGGAAGGCGACATCGATGTTGATGTCTGCATTCTCGGTGCCGGGTACGTCGGTCTGTCCGCCGCGTTGGAATTGGCCGAAGCCGGCTACAACGTGGTCGTGCTCGAAGCAGAACGCATCGGTTGGGGTGCCTCCGGCCGCAACGGCGGCCAGGTATTGCCCGGATTCGGCTGCGGCGAGGCCAAGCTGGCCTCGCTGATCGGTCGTGACGATGCCCGGTCGCTCTTCGACTGGTCTTGTGAGGGCGTGCGGCTGATCCATGAGCGCCGTGCCCGCTACGGCATCGACTGCGATTGGCGCGAGGGCCACGCGACCGTTGCGATCAAACCACGGCAGATCACTGAGCTGCAGACGTGGCAGCGCGAACTGGAAAACGACTACGGCTATTCGATGTCGTGGTGGAATCGGGAGCAATTGCAGGGGCAGCTCGATTCGCCTCGCTATCTCGGTGGCTTGTACGATGCGAACTCGGGGCACCTGCACCCGCTGAAGTACGTACTGGGCCTCGGACGAGCAGCGCTCGCCGCAGGCGTGCGCATCTGCGAGGGCTCTCCGGTGCTGCGCATGACACAAGGCGCGAAACCTCTGCTGCACACCGCTCACGGTCGCGTGCGCTGTGAGTTCGCGGTGCTCGCGGGCAATGCGCTGGTGAAAGGCATCGCGCCTGAGCTAGACCGCAAGATCATGCCGGTCGGCACCTACATCGCCGCCACGGCACCCTTGGGCGAGGAACGCGCGCGGTCACTGATCCGTAACGACATGGCCGTCGCCGACACCAACTGGGCGCTGGACTATTTCCGTTTGAGTTGCGATCACCGCCTGTTGTTCGGCGGACGCGCCAGCTACTCGAACATACAGCCGCCCAACCTCGGCTGGGTCATGACCCGGAGGATGCGCAAGGTGTTCCCGCAGTTGGCGGATGTCGATTTCGATCATGTCTGGGGCGGCGTCATCGACATCAGCTTCAATCGTGCCCCGCATTGGGGACGGATCTCGCCGAACGTTTATTTCGCGCAGGGCTTCTCAGGACATGGTGTTTCTGCAACCGGACTCGCCGGCCGCATCATCGCGGAGGCGATCCGTGGCCAGAGCGAGCGACTGGACGTCTTCGAGCGCATCGCACACCATGATTTTCCGGGTGGACGCACCTTTCGGACGCCGCTGCTGGTCGCCGCAATGGCCTGGTACAAGTTGCGTGATGCCCTCTGGTGAACGGGATGATGAAAAACAATTTCACGAACGCTTGACGCATCCGCAGACGCCCTCTAAACTCTCGCGCTCTCCAGACACGTGGGGCCATAGCTCAGCTGGGAGAGCGCCTGCATGGCATGCAGGAGGTCGGCGGTTCGATCCCGCCTGGCTCCACCAAAGTTTCAAAGCGCTTCTGATCGTTAGGCCGGATCCGAAGTGGTTACAAAGTTCTACGACGTCCCCATCGTCTAGAGGCCTAGGACACCACCCTTTCACGGTGGACACCGGGGTTCGAATCCCCGTGGGGACGCCACTTCTAAAAAACAAAAAACCCGCTTCGGCGGGTTTTTTGTTTTTTCAGCCTCTGCGAGGATCCGATCGCCGCCGGATGCGACTGTTTCAGGCTCAGCCGATCTGCGCCACTTCGTTCGCATCCCCGACGCGCACCAAGGTGTCGACACCATGTCCGCGTTCGGCAAGATATTGCAGCCATTTCCCAAGGAACGTGTTCATCCGCAGACGATGATCGAGTACCTCTGCCGGCGGCGGGTACATGCCGATCACATCCTGCCAGCGGCGGCCGACATAACAGTGCGTCGCCTCCACCTGCCTGGCGTCGCGATACAGGCGCAGATAGGCAGAGGGATCGGGTTCACCGGTCAACGGATCGAGCATCGCGTAACTCAGCCGAAGTTCGGTGGTGTAGGCATGCTGCAGAAGAACATCAAGCCTGAGATCGAGGCCGTCTCCTGCCGAAGACAAGTAACGGCCTTGCGGAAGGTCATCCGGGACGAAGAGCCGGTGAAGCTTCTGATGATTCTCGGCATATAGCGCCATCAACCATGCGAAACGGTTGATTTTGGCGGTGCCAATCGGGCGTGAGGCGACGTAGGACATGGAATGATCCTACACATCCAAGACTGCATCGAACAGCATTGACGAAGCATGCAATCGCCCCCAGTATGGGTTGCATATCGCCCGGTTTTACAGCGATTCTGAACGGCTCTGCCCGGCAGCGATCAGTACATTCCGCGCTGAATCCCCAACGTCGTCATGACCTTGCTCGCGATCTCCTCGATCGACGTATGCGTGGTGCTGAGTGTGGGAATGCGCTCGGCGCGCAGCATCGCTTCAGCCGTCGTCACCTCGCGCTTGCACGTGTCGAGTTGCGCATAGCGGGAATTGGCGCGGCGTTCTTGGCGGATCTGCTGCAGCCGGACCGGATCGATCGTCAGTCCGAACAGTTTGGCGCGATACGGGCGCAGCCGCGGCGGCAGGCGGTCGTGCTCCAGGTCTTCATCGGTCAATGGGTAGTTGGCTGCGCGCACGCCATAGTGCATGGCCAGGTAGATGCAGGTGGGCGTCTTGCCTGCGCGCGAGACGGCGACCAGGATCACGTCGGCCTCCTCGTAGTTGGTCGCGATGCCGTCGTCGTGGGTCAGCGCGAAATTCATCGCGTTGATGCGGCGATGATAGGTGTCGAAGTCGGCCATGCCGTGGGCCTGGCCCACCCGGGACTGGCGCTGCTGGCTCAATTCACGCTCGAGTGGTTCGATGAACGGTTCGAACACGTCCAGCATCAGCGCCCCGCTCTCCGCCACCGCTGCGCTGAGGCTGGCGTCGACACAGGAATTGATCACGATCGGGCGGCAATCGCTGGCCTCGCCAACGGCGCGGATACGCATTGCGGCCTCCTGCGCCTTCTCCGCGGTATCCACGAACGAGATGCGCTCGGTCCGGAACGTGGTCCCGGTGAACTGGGTCAGCAGGCTATGGCCGATGGTTTCGGCGGTGATGCCTGTGCCATCAGAGACATAAAAGACCGGGCGAATCGATGACATGCGCTGCGTTCCATAACCAATTGATTGATTTATAAAGAATTTTTCGAGCGCAGGGGCCTTGATCTGTAACCCGCGACTACGATTGCGGTCACAGGACAGGCCCTGCGGTGCCCGACGATGGCTAAAATAGCCGCTTTCGTGGCCCCACGCCGCGTCCGCTTCGGAGACTCCACGCTTTGAACGAAAACATCCTCTGGCTGCATGCGTTGCGGCTGTCCGACCTTGCCCGTGTCGGCGGCAAGAATTCCTCGCTCGGCGAGATGATCGGTCATCTGGCCGGTCTGGGCGTGTCGGTACCGGGTGGTTTTGCTACGACCGCCGAGGCGTTCAAGGATTTCATCGCCCACAACACCCTGCATCAGCGCATCTTCGACCGTCTGGCAACGCTGGATGTCGAAGACGTACCGGCCCTGAATGCCGCCGGCGCCGAAATCCGCAGTTGGGTCATCGACGCCCCGCTGCAGCCGCAGCTCGACACCGATATCCGCACCGCCTATGCGCAGCTCTGCGCCGACAACGGCGGTTCTGAAATCGCAGTCGCGGTCCGTTCATCGGCCACCGCCGAAGACCTGCCGGACGCCTCCTTCGCCGGCCAGCAGGAAACTTTCCTCAATGTGACCGGCGCCGATGACGTCGTGCGCAAGGTCAAGGAAGTGTTCGCCAGCCTCTACAACGATCGTGCCATCGCCTATCGCGTGCATCACGGCTTCAAGCACGAGGATGTGTTCCTGTCCGCCGGCGTGCAGTTGATGGTGCGTTCGGATGTCGGTTCGTCCGGCGTGCTGTTCACACTCGACACCGAATCCGGCTTCCGCGACGTGGTGTTCGTCACCGCCAGCTATGGCCTGGGAGAAAATGTCGTACAGGGCGCGGTGAATCCCGACGAGTTCTACGTCTACAAACCGACCCTGCGTCAGGGCAAGCCGGCGATCCTGCGCCGCTCGATGGGCGCCAAGCAGATCCGGATGGTCTATTCCGACAAGCCCGGCGAGCGCGTGCGCAACGAAGACACGCCGGCCGAGCTGCGCAACGCCTTCTCGATCAGCGATGAAGATGTGCAGGAACTGTCGAAGCAGGCGCTCACAATCGAAGAACACTACGGCCGTCCGATGGACATCGAGTGGGCAAAGGACGGCATCACCGGCAAGCTCTTCGTCGTGCAGGCGCGCCCGGAAACGGTGAAATCGCGCGCCCACGCCACTCAGATCGAACGCTACAGTCTGGAACGTCGCGGCGAAGTCGTGGTGGAAGGCCGCGCCATCGGTCACAAGATCGGCAGCGGTATCGCCCGCGTGGTGCGTTCGCTCGCGGACATGAGCCGCGTGCAGCCGGGCGACGTGCTGGTCGCCGACATGACCGACCCCGACTGGGAGCCGGTGATGAAGCGCGCCAGCGCCATTGTCACCAA